>JAYTKG010000250.1:0-3714 GCA_043730435.1 Acidimicrobiia bacterium
TATTCGCCTTTGATCACAAAGTACGAACCACGAATGGTCCCGGCCAGCTTCGATTTCTGTCTCGCGAACTTGAACCGTGTCTCCAACTCAGCGGGCACCTCTATACCGTCGGAAAGCTTGAATCCAACAGTCGAGACAACGCTAAAATCAACAAGGTAGGACATCGACCACAACGTACTACGGAGATTCGATGACAGAAAAGAAGCACCGCATCTACACGACTAGTCGAGTGTGTACCCCACTACGTCGCCAAGGCGGAACGAAAGGGACGCACAACAACGGAGGTCGACGAGATCCTTCTCTGGCTCACGGCGTATGACCAGCACGCCTTGGATGCGATAATCGAAGGCCAGACGGACTTTGAGACCTTCTTCGCGAATGCTCCCTTGATGAATCCAGCACGTCGTTCGATCACGGGCAAGATCTGCGGCGTGCGAATCGAAGACGTCGCGGAGCCACTGATGCAGGAAATTCGCTACGCCGACAAGCTGATTGATGAGCTAGCCCACAGAAAGTCAATGGCAAAGATCCTCCGCAGCGGACCCGTTCTCGGGACTTAACCGGTCACTCACTTCACTTGATTCGCTGCGTGTGCGACGACGATGGATTCGACGACCGCCCCAGCGCGCATCGATCTCGGCGAGGGCCTGCGTTCGATCGGTGAAATGGATCGCCGTCCAACCCTCGGCGCGGGCACCTTGCACATTGGCGAGAAAGTCGTCGACATAAAGGATCGTCGAAGGGTCCCCACCAAGGCGGCCAGTTGTCAGCCGATAAATCTCAGGTTCGGGCTTGCGCATGCCGACCTCGCTGGAATCAACCACCACGTCGAACAGTCCAAAATCGATTGATTGTTCAAGATGAGCACGGAACTCAACGGAGCTGTTCGTGAGCAGTCCGGTCGTGACGCCTTCACGCCTCAGGGCAGTAATTCGGTCGAGCAGATCATGGTGGACGTCGAAGATGCCACACAGCAGGCGCTCGTATTCGTCGCCGCGCAACGTCAACCCGGCACGCTCGGCAAACGGGGCAACCTCAGCCTACAATACCGCCGTTGGCAACTCACCGCGCTCGCAGCGGTGCCACGGATGGTCGAGTGTTGACTGCTCCCGCGGGCCCATCAGAACGTCGAGCATCGCGGTCATCGTGATGCCATGCCACTCAGCGATTTCTGCGAGCAGAGTAGTGATCGGTGAGATCAGCACTCCACCGAGATCGAACACCACGCTCGTTACACGATTCGTTGCCATGGTCCGCTTCAGAGTTGAGGTCGAGCGAGCAACCTACCGCGCAACGTGACCGAGCGCCAAACGGCCATGGATCGCTCCAGCGTTGTTCGGCTATCGGTGCGTCACTCGGTTCGACGCCCGATCCTGACGAGACGCATCACAGAGCTTCGCCAAGATAGGCCGCTTCGAGCCGTTGCGGATCTTTGGCCAATTCTGACGCGGGACCACTCAGAACGATGCGTCCGTGTACCAACACGGCGGCGGTATCCGCGATGCTCAATGCTTGATGCACGTGCTGCTCGACGAGGACCACTGCCGCACCCGTTTCGTCTGCGATTCGGCGAACGATCGGGAGTAGACGATGCACGATGATCGGGGCCAGACCCATGCTGAGTTCGTCGATCAACAACACCTTGGGCTGCTGCATCATCGCCCGGCCGATGGCGAGCATCTGCTGCTCGCCTCCCGACAACTGGCCGGCGGCCACCTTGAGACGCTGACCCAACTCGGGGAACAACTCGAGTACCGATTCGACCGTTGGGCCACCTTTGCGCTTGCCCAGCACCAAGTTCTCACGGGTGGTCAGGCCGCGAAACAACGATCGGTCATCGGGTACCAGCACGAGCCCGGCCCATGAAGCTTGCGACGCTCCCCCCTTGCCGAGCGAATGACCGCCGATCGTGATCGAACCGCTGACGGGTGGGATCAGCCCAGCGAGCGTGAGCATGGTCGTGGTCTTGCCCGCTCCGTTCGGGCCGAGGAGTGCAAACACTTGCGATCTACCGACCGCGAGATCGAGGGCATGGACGGCCCTCCTGCCGCGGTATCCGGCCGCCAGGGCCGAACATTCAAGCGCCATCGTCATGCTGGCACCTCCTCACCGAGGTACGCCGCGGCCACAATCGGGTTCGCCTTGACTTCCTCCGGGTTTCCGGATGCGACCAGTGAACCGAGATCGAGCACGTGGATGTAGTCGCAGAGGCTGAGGACGAGATGCATGTCGTGGTCGACCAACAGGATCGTCACGCCGGCGTCGCGAACAGTCCGAAGCCTCTCGCCGAGCAATTGGCTCTCGCCGGTGTCGAGGCCGGCCGCTGGTTCGTCGAGCAGCAACAACTTCGGTGCCCCGGCCAACGCTCGCGCGATCGATACCAATTGGCGTTGCCCATGCGACATTTCTCGCAGCGGACGGTCGATGAAGTCGGCGATGTCGAGCAGTTGGCACAACTCCTCGATGCTGCGGTTGGTTCCTCGGGCAGAACCATGACGAACGGCGGCCTCGCCCACTGCGATGTTTTCTCGGACGCTGAGATCGTCGTAGAGTTCGATGCTTTGGAACGTCCGACCCAGTCCGGCACGAATCCGCTGGCGTGGTTTCAAGCCGTCGAGCGGGTGACCATCGAAGGTGACCTTGCCTGTCGCCTGGGCATAGCCGCTGATCGCGTCGATCAGGGTCGTCTTGCCAGCGCCATTGGGTCCAATGAGGCCAACAATCAGCCCTTCAGGCACGTTGAGGGACACTGAGTCAATAGCGACCACACCTCCGTATCTGACACCCACCGACTCAAGTATCAGTGCCGGTCGCCCCGAAATGGCCGCAACCGACGCCTGGTGCGGAGTTGATGCCAATGGCCGCAGCGCGAGCCGCGGGTGACGAGCTTCACGGCGATTGGCAACCCGCTCCATCGTCTCGTGGAACTGTGTCGAAAGCCCCTCTGGATACTTGACAACGTTGAAGACCAGCACACATCCCATCGCCGCCTCATACCAGAGTCCGGGGTGGAAGTTCTTCGTGATCAGCGTGTAGAACACCCCGCCGAGTCCGATAAACCCGGCGGTCAGGGCGCCATTGATCGACGTGATTCCGGCGAGATAGGCAGATCCGAAGAAGAACAGTCCTGCGACTGGACTGAACGAGCTTTCGTTCGCTCTGGTCTGTTGATATGCCAGCATTGAACCGCCGAGGCCAGCAATGAACGAACCGATCGCGAACGCAGCCACCTTGGTCCGGGAGACGTCAATGCCTGCCGCGGCTGCCGCCCGCTCGTTCGCCCGCACGGCCAACATCGCTGCGCCAAGCGACGACCGTCTCAGCCAAGCCACGCTGGCACCGGTGAGCAGGAGAACGACGAGACACATGGCGCCGAAGGCAAACCGGTTCTGATCCTTGCCGACGCCGACAGCGAGGTTGAGCCCGAACAGCTTCGGCGCGACCACTTCGGTGTGGTCTCCATTGGACAGCTTTGCATTCTGGAACCAGAAGGACTGCAACGTCACGGCAAGAGCGAAGGTCACAATCGCAACCGGCAAGCCGCGCACCCGCAGCGCTGGGAGCCCGACGGTGACGCCGATCACCATCGCGACGACCCCGGCCAACAGCGGGGCAATCGGGAACGGGACGTGCATGTTGAGCGTCAACCGGTTGAGCGCGAAAGCGCCGGCGCCGGCGAGGGTCAATTGGGCGAGCGAGATCTGCCCGGCATAC
>JAYTKG010000251.1:0-8170 GCA_043730435.1 Acidimicrobiia bacterium
GCTCATGAGCAGGGCTGGTTGAAGGAGCACAGAACCATCGGACAACCGTCGGGCCAGGTAACGCTCGGCGTTGGCTCCTGGAATTTTCGAGAGAGAGACACGCCCACGATCATCCGGCTCGATCAATACACTCACGCTACGTATTGTATTGGGGAATAGCCCCATCTGTCGATATGGGGCTGCACCCAATCAGGGGCAAATGCGGGACTGGCGCTGTCATACGGAGGGCTGAGGGCCCTGCGAATGGCTTATACGGCGTTTGTATATTGGAGAGATGAGATTTTTGCTGTCGAACGAGGCGGAGGAACAGCTGGATCGCCTCGAGCAGACGGAACGAAACAACTGCGAATTGCTGATGACTGATCTGCAACTCTTGGACCTACTTGGAGCTGGCTCGTTAGAGGTCGGCTCGATTGTGGGCCAATGGGTCTGGATCACCGGCCCAACCGGTCGGGTCTCGTACTGGGTGTCGCCCATCGGTGACGATGAATGGCTGATTGAAACCATCCAGGTGTTCTGAAGGCCGCGCTGAACCCTCACGTTGGTCGACCCTGGTACCGAGCTTTCGGATATCCGAACGCGTGCCTTGGGGCCCTTCGGACCCGTCGACTCGCACGGCACCTTCACGGTCGATGGCAGCAATCTCGTGTACACCCCCAACGAGGGTTTCGTTGGTGAAGACGCCATCTTCTACAAGGTGGCGGATGACTTCGGCATTGCAGACAACCCGTTCCCGCGGTGGTACCCGTTGTGGGACTACTTCGAGGCTGCAGTAACCGTGACGGCCAACCAGGCGCCGACTGCAACGGCGGCTGCGGCAGTCGTTGAAACGGGGTCGTCAGTGACGATTCCGGTCACGTTGGCCGATGCCGATAGCGATGCGGTCGAGCTGGTTTCGGCTGAAGCGCTGCACGGTGGCGTGGTGATCTCAGGATCAAACCTGGTCTACACCCCGGCCACGGGCTACGTCGGCCAGGACGAGATTTCGTTTCGCTTCGCCGACTACATGACGGGCGGCGAAGCAGTTGTTGTTGTCACGGTGCGCCCACTGAACAGCGCCCCAACGCCGCCGGCCGATGAGGACACCAACCCGGAGATTTCGGGTGTAGCCGATGACGACCTCAGCTTCGTCATTGCGGGCGTGACTGACTCTGATGGCGACACACTGTCGATCGACGTCACGACGCAGCCAGCCCACGGCACGGTCAGCTTTGAAGATGTCACGACAGCGCGTGCCAGCCTTCGGGCTGCGGCGATCGGTGTGAACGGTGTGCGTGTGGTCTACACACCTAACGCTGGCTTCTCCGGAGCGGACTCGTTCGGCTACCGGGTGAGCGACGGCCATGGTGGCTCCTACAGTCGCACCGTCTCCGTGAACGTTCTGGCTGCCAAGGCCGCTCCTGCTTCTCCCGGTGCTCCGGCCCGCCCCGCAAGCGGCCGTCTTCCGGCAACGGGTGGCGACGCTGGCATGCTGCTGGGCCTGGCCACGGCAGCACTGCTGGCCGGTCTTGGTCTGGTCGGCATCAACCGTCGCCGTACCGCTCGCTAAGTTCCGTCACGTCAGATTGCTCCCAGCGAAAGCTGGCGTGACTCATCACGTCAAAAGCAGATGGCCCGCCTTCCTGAGGCGGGCCATCGCCGTTTCCGAAGCACCCCGCGACTTTTTGCCGATGGCGGGCGTCTACTGGTGCACATGGCTTTCGCAGAAAGTCGACAGGTCACCTTCAGATTGTGGGAGGGATTTGCCGATGGCGTTTACGTTGGGCAGTAGGGATTTCACAGCGGGCAGCACTTCTTGAAGCTTCGTTCTCGACGACTCAAGAGAACACAGATGGGTTAAACCTTGGCCGGAGTACGAGTCCTCATTGCTGAGCCCGATGAAGCGCTTCGACGCGCCGTCGCGGCAGACCTACGCCGGCAAGGCTTCGACGTTGGTGAATTCAACTCCGCCGACGACCTCGCCGCCATGGTGGCATTCCGACCGACGCTGGCCATTTTGGCGATCACCCCAAACGTGTGTGACGGCCTGGCCATAGCCCGTACCCTGGGTGCCACTGGCGAGACCAAGGTCGTTTTCCTTTCGTCGCTGGCCGATGTAAGCGATCGCCTTGCCGGGTTCGATCTTGGTGCCGAGGACTATTTGGTCAAGCCCATCGCGCTGCCTGAACTCATGGCTCGGGTGCGAGTCATTCTTCGCCGCCCAGCGGCGGCCGACCACAAAAAGATTGTTGTTGGTGACGTGGTCATCGACGTTGAGGCAGCCACCGTCAAGCGTGGTCGCCACACCGTCGAACTGACCGTTACCGAGTTCAAGTTGCTGACCTACCTCGCCCGCCAGGCTGGCCGGGTAGTTCCCAAGGCGCAGCTCCTCAACCACGTGTGGGCGTCGGATCTCTACGACCCCAACCTGGTAGAGGTTCACATGAGTGCGTTGCGTCGCAAGGTCGACGCCCACGGCCCGCGTTTCATCCGCACGGTGCGCGGCATCGGCTATCGCCTCGATCCGCCCGCAGTGCAAGACGCGTCCGACACCGGCGCCCCGCTCGCGGTAACTCTGGGGCATGAGTTCCAAGAACTGGCCTCAGGTACGCATCGGCTCAGTGATTTGGTGCATGACCTGCTGGCTCGAGAACGCGAGTTGCAGTCGCAACCGAACGCGGAGTTCGTGGCTGTTGATCTTGCCAAAGTAATTGACAGTCTCCTCGACACCGTTCCTGTCGACCGTTCGGTGCACCTGAATCGGCTGGGTCTCGCTCTTGCTCCGGTGCTTGGTGATCAAGCTCGGCTGGGCGTCTTGTTGGGTAATGTGGTCGATAACGCCGTGCGACATTCGCCAACGGGTGGGCAAGTGACCATCACGGTGGAAGTGGCCATACATGAGCTTCTGGCCAAGGTGCAGGACCAGGGACCCGGTGTGCCGCTGGCCGATCGCGACCGGATCTTTGACCGTTTCGTCCGTCTCGACACAGCCAAGCTGAGCGACCACGAAGGTCTCGGCCTCGGTCTTGCCATCAGCCGTGCCATCGCTACCGAACACAGCGGAACCCTCACGTGCGACGACTCTCCCACAGGAATCGGCGCGCTGTTCACCCTGCGCCTCCCTGCCGCCCAACTCACTATCCCCGTCTAAACAGCCGGGTCTGAACAGCGGGGCTAGACCCCAAGTTTGCGGGCTCGTAGCAGCAACATGGGTGGCACCATGGCGTTGGGTGTACGTGGTTCTGGTTCGAGGAGGACATCGACCTGGAAATTGGCTCGGCTGAGCGTCGTGAAAAGGCTGCTCACCGTGTGCGGTTGTAGGAGCCCCCAGTACGAGTGCTGCACGGTGTTGTTGTGGATCATGTTGCCGAACGGGTGCGGAAGCGCCAGCACGAACGATGCTCCGGTTCGTAACACGCGATGGACCTGACGGAACAGGCGGTTGGTGTCATCCACCCGATCAAGCCCGCCAACACACACCACCACATCGACCGAGGCACTGGTCGCAAACCCCAAATCGGCCAAATCGGCGAGATGACACTCGATGGCCACCTCGTTGGCTTCGGCGTGGCGTCGAACGAGCGCAATGTTGTCGCCGGACGGATCAACCACCATCGTGCGGGCGCCCCGTCGGGCGAGCCCTATCGAATTCACGGCCGAAGTCACCCCTAGCTCGATCACCCGCTTGCCGCTGACGTCACCGCACAGCCGCAATTCGGCCTCATCGGGGAGGTGGTCGCCGTAAGAAAGGGTCATGTCGTCCACCCCCCAAGTGTCGCTCCCCGGCCACCCCGTGCGGTGGATGGCTGGCACGGATACGGCAAGATGCCCGCAAGATCGTCCGGTTTCCCTATTCGGGGCGAAGGGGTGCCTTTAGCCTGAAGGCAACGCGAGGATCCCCCGACCCTCGCTTTGCCGCGAAGGGTCCCCATGAAGGTCGTGATTTTGGCGGGCGGTGTCGGAAGCCGCCTGAGCGAGGAAACCGAAGTTCGGCCAAAGCCGATGGTCGAGATCGGCGGGCGGCCGATTCTGTGGCACATCATGAAGCACTACGCCCACTATGGCCTGAACGATTTCGTGATTTGCCTCGGGTATAAGGGCGAGTACATCAAGAAGTACTTCTCCGATTCGTTATCTCTCGCTTGTGACCTCACCATCGACTTTGCCAACGGTTCAATTGAATCTCACGCCGGCCCGAAGGACGACTGGAAAGTCACGCTGGTCGATACCGGTGCCACAACGGAGACGGCCGGTCGCCTGCTTCAGGTGCGCAAGTATCTTGGCAACGAGCCGTTCATGATGACCTACGGCGACGGCGTGGCCGATGTCGATCTCGATCTGCTGCAAAAGTTCCACGCCAACCATGGCCGCCTGGCGACGGTTACGGGTGTGCACCCGGTGGCCCGGTTCGGAGCGATGACTCTTGATGGAGACATGGTCGTCAACTTCGCCGAGAAGCCCCAAATGTCCGAGGGCTGGATCAATGGGGGCTACTTCGTACTCAACCCGGGCGTCTTCGATTACATCCGTGGAGATGTCGATTGGGCCAAGGCGCCAATGGAGAATCTGGCGTCGGCCGGAGAGTTGGCCGCCTATCAGCATGAGGGTTTCTGGCAGTGCATGGACATGATACGCGACAAGATGTTTCTCGAGTCCCTCTGGGAGTCCGGCAAACCGCCGTGGAGAAGCTGGGAGTAACCCGCGTTGCTGTTCACCCCCACCGCCATTGACGGCGCTTGGATCATCGACCTTGACCGCAAGACCGACGAACGTGGCTTCTTCGCCCGCGCCATGTGTCAACGCGAGTACGCCGAGCATGGCATCGCCGCCGACATCCGTCAGGCCAACATCTCGGTGGGGTTTCGGGCTGGCACGTTTCGCGGCCTGCACGCCCAGTGTCCGCCCGCAGTCGAGACCAAGATCATCCGATGCATGAGCGGCGCGCTGCTTGATGTGCTGGTTGATTTGCGTCCCGAGTCGGCCACGTTCGGCCAGTGCCTGTCGGTCGAATTGACCGCGGCGTGGGGCCGTTCGTTGGTGGTACCGGATCGTTGTGCGCACGGTTTCCTTACGCTGGTCGATGACACCCGCGCCATGTACACCGTTAGCGAGTTCCACGCTCCCGGCCACGAAGTCGGCCTGAATTGGGACGACCCGGTTGTGACAGTCCCGTGGCCTGCCATGCCCACGGTGGTGTCGAACAAGGATCGCTCGTGGCCGACGTTTGCGTCACAGCGCGCCACCCTGCTCCAGCGGATGACGGTGGTCTGACTATCGGGCCAAGTCGTCGCGCCGGGCCCGTATCGTGGTTTCGCGCGTTAGCCTTCTCTCGATGGCCAAAGGCGCAGGTTTCGCGGCCGGGCACCTGCGAGGTGGACCGATCGGGGTAGTTGACCACCGTTTGTCGCGCCAGCATCTCATCAACGAATTTCGCCGTGGTCGCTTAGCCCAGCACCAGGTGTGTGATGCCCATCCCGAGTTGATCCGAGCCGCTAAGGCCCTCGGGGAGCCAGGTTCCGTTGGCTGCCCGATTTGCGAAGACGCCAAAGTTGTTCTGGTCACCTACGTTTTCGGCCCGCGGCTGCCGTCGTTTGGCCGATGTATCTCCTCCAAACGAGAAATGGTCGAGCTGAATCGACGTAGTGACGACCTCACCGCCTACTTCGTCGAGGTGTGCCCCGACTGTCGTTGGCATCACCTGCTGCGCGTGGTACCGATCGGCGGGAAAAAGCGTCGGATCAAGGCTGCCGTTGCCGACTAAGAAGCCACGCCTCGCTTTTTTCGTCGTACTTCTGGCCGCCGCCTGTGGTGCAAAGCCCGCTACACCGCAGGGCTTCGCTCGGATTGGTCTCACGGTTGCCGAGCGACCGTTGTGCGCATGGGTCGCTGACACCGAGGAGCTGCGAGGCCGTGGCCTGATGGATGTCGGCTCAATGGGTGAGGCCGACGCCATGGTCTTTCGCTTCAACGAACCGACCGACGTTGCCTTCTACATGTACAGGACCATCCTGCCGTTGACGGTCGTGTTTGTATCAGCGGCCGGACGGGTGTCGGACATCATCGACATGGAACCGTGCCCGGACAACGACGCCGCGAAATGCCCCCGCTATCGGACGTCTGCGCCGTACCAAACGGCCGTCGAAGTCCCGAAAGGCGCGGCGGCCTCCCTCGGATTCTCGGTCGGATCGACCGTGACCTACCGCTCGAATTGTTGACCTGAATCGCAGGAAACCTGCGAAATCTCGAGAATCGAGCACCGGTGGATTTTGCCTCCGTGTTTCCTGTCTATTGTGTCTCGGGATAGGTCCGATGGCTTACGGAGTGTTTGGGAGACCACTCCGCGAGATTTCGGTTCAATTTGCATAGGCATACGCGACTTCTCGGTGTTTCCGGGCGTCGTCGTGCTGCTGGGGATTTGAACGATGTCGGCTCCGACGCCCGACATCGTGAACAAGAACGGAGGGCACGTGAATAAGTGTTTTAGAAAGTTTCTGCCGTGGCTGATTGGGGGTGCGGTGGCCTGGCTGGCGCTCTCGTTGCTTCTGAGTGGCCCGTTGTCAAGCAACCTGAAATCGGCCCTGAAGGCCAAGCTCGGTGCCGACAGTGCACTTGCGGGCGTGACCGTCAACAAGCTCGAGGGCCAAGACGTGTACTTGTCCGGCCCGGCTTCGCTCGAAGCCAGCGCCGTAGCGTCCGTGAGGGCGGCGAGTGACGGCGAGGATCACGTGTATTACACGGCCACCGCCGAACCAGTCGCAGCAGCCCCGGCTACTACCATCGCCCCGGCCACTACTGCTGCGCCGGCTCCGACGACCGCGGCCGCTGCTCCGACAACAGCTGCGCCAGCACCGACCACGACCGCCGCTCCGGCTACCACCGCCGCTCCGGCCACGACGGCTGCCCCGGCTCCGATCACGGTCGCGCCGAAGGACTGTCCGACACTTCCGACGCTCACCAGCGTCAACTTTGAGACCAGCTCCGCTGTTCTGGCCGGCGACGCGCCGAATGTGTTGGCCAATGTCGTTGCGACTCTCAAGGCAGCTCCTGGATGCAAGATCACCGTGATTGGTCATACCGACAATCGCGGTACCGATGCCGCCAACCAGTCACTTTCTGAAGCCCGTGCGGCCTCGGTTGTCGACTATCTGGTTTCGCAGGGCATTCCTGCGGCCAACCTCACCTCGCTGGGCAAGGGCGAAAGCGAACCCGTTGCCGACAGCGATCAGACCACCGACGCCGGCCTCGCGGTCAACCGTCGTATCGAATTCAAGCCAACGAATCTTGGGAGCTAACTGATGTCCGTATTAGCAAATTGGGGTTTCACCTTTACGAAGCTTGCCTGGTGGTTGGCCATCCCGGCCATCATCGGGTTCGCGCTTGGCTGGCTCATCCGGTCCTGCATGAAGGGCTCCGGTGCCGTTTCGGCCACCCACACCCAGGAGCTGGCATCGTCCCGCTCACTCGTAGGGAAGCATGAGGCTCGCATTGGTGAGCTCCAGGCCACTCACACGAAGGACACCGACCTCATTGCCTCGCTTCGCGGCAAGGTGTCGGCCCTGGAAGCGGCCCCGGCCAAGTCGGTCGACAAGCTGGTCGACAATCCGGCCCACCTCACTCGTATCGGCGCCCTTGAGGCCGAGGTTGCCGGCATTGCCGCTCTTCGCTCCAAGATCACCTCGCTCGAGTCCGCTCCGCCCAAGACGGTGGAGAAGCTCGTGACGGTTGAAAAGGTCGTTGATCGTCCGGTTGAGCAGCTGGTCGAGAAGCTGGTCGATAATCCGGTCCACCTGCGTCGTGTCGCCGAGCTTGAAGCCGAGGTCGGCCAGATCGCAGGGCTGCGCTCGCAGATCAAGACCTTCGCCGACGCTCCGCCGAAGACAGTCGAGAAAATCGTGGAGAAGATTGTCGATCGTCCGGTGGAGAAGATCGTGGAGAAGATCGTCACGGTTGAGAAGATTGTTGATCGTCCGGTTGAGAAGATCGTGGATCGTCCGGTCGAGAAGATCGTGACGGTTGAGAAGATTGTGGATCGTCCGGTCGAGAAGATCGTTACGGTTGAAAAGATCGTTGAGAAGATTGTGGATCGTCCGGTCGAGAAGATCGTGACGGTCGAGAAGATTGTTGATCGTCCGGTTGAGAAGATCGTGACGGTTGAGAAGATTGTTGATCGTCCGGTGGAGAAGATCGTGAC
>JAYTKG010000252.1:0-3595 GCA_043730435.1 Acidimicrobiia bacterium
CCAGTCGCAACGTGCGCGTCATGGCCCGAAGCGCGAACTTGGCGGCGTGATAGCCGCCACCACTGGGATAGACCTCGAAGCCGGCGACCGAACCCATCATCACGATAAGTCCGTCGCCCGACGCTTCCAGCTTTGGCAGCAAGCCTTGGGTGACCCGCAGGGTACCGAGCACGTTCGTCTCATACATCCAGGTCCAGTCGGCTTCGCTGATGGTGCGGATCGGCTCAAGCCCCATCGCCCCGCCAGCATTGTTGACCAGCACGTCGCACGTTGGAATGGCGTCGCAAAACGCAGCGACGCTGTCCTTGTCGGTCACATCAAGCGGCAACGCTCTGGCCCCGATTGGACCGGCCACTTCCTCCAACTGTTCGATGCGGCGAGCGCCAACAACAACATCGAACCCTGCGCCGGCCAGCGCGCGTGCCGTGGCTGCGCCGATGCCGCTTGATGCCCCGGTAACTACAGCGGTGCGACTCATGGCGTATCTCCTTCAGACGATGTTTTCTTGGCCTGCTGCGCTTCCATGCGTTTCATTGACTTTTGAGTCTGATAGATGACTGTCGCAATGAGAAGCACGGTGAGCGGCCACGTGAACCTACCGATGACCTTAAGGAAGCTTTCGATCTGCGGTTTGAAGCGCTCGCCGAGGAACCAGAAGAACACCACTCGGGCAAGAATGCCGATCACCTCAAAGATCACGAACGTCTTGAGTGAGATGCGGCGAAGGCCGGCCATGAGCCAGGCGAGCTGCGACCCGGCGAACAAGATGAGCGCCGACGGCCCGACCTTGTCGAACACCCTCTCGGCCCAAAGCACAGTGCCGGGAAGTCCCCCCGCTTCGCGTTCCATATAGGCCTTACCTTTTTCGCCATAATCGCGGGCAAGCAGGAAGTACGCCAGCGCGACACCACCAAGACGCACCAGGGGAATGAGCGTGAACGGCACGATGCCGATGCCCGTGCCCTTCACGAGCAGCAAGTGTCGGTTTCGAGATGACAGCGCGAGCAGGATCGCCGGGTGTGACTTGACCAACTTGGCCGAGAAGCCCGTGCCGAGATTGGCCACGATGAACGAGATGCCCACCGCCGTCCCGAGCAGCGTGAGCCGTCGATCGGCGGGCGGCTTCGGTACCTCGACGTCAGACATGATGGATCGATGCTACTGGCAACCTTGGAATGCCTGGTGGGCGTGACTCGTTCGAAAACGATTATCGTGCGACAGGTACGTTCGAGCTGGGGGATTCCATGCGTGGTTTGATGCAAGACGAGCCGTTGTTGCTCACTCATTTTCTTGATCGGGCCGAGAAGTTGTTCGGCACGAAGACCGTTACCACGTCGACGCCAGCGGGCCTCGAAGTGGTCAACTACGCGGATTGGGCCAAGCGCACCCGCCGCCTCGGGGGCGTGCTGAACAACCTCGGCATCTCAGCCGACGGGCGCGTGGCCACATTCGCGTGGAACACCGCCCGGCACCTCGAGCTGTACTTCGCGGCGCCGTGCAGCGGCCGGGTATTGCACACACTGAATATCCGTCTGTTCCCCGAGCAGCTCACCTACATCGCAAATCACGCTGAGGATGAAGTGATCTTCTGTGACAAGTCGGTCGCCGGATTGCTCTTCCCGCTGCTGCCCACCATGACGACCGTTCGCCACGTGGTCATCATGGACGACCACAAGGGCGCCGTGCCCGAGGCACCCGCCCACATTCAGGTTCACGACTATGAGCAGTTACTTGCAGATGCAACTGAAGTGGAATGGACGGCCAACGACGAGGGCGAAGCGGCGGCCATGTGCTACACCAGCGGCACCACGGGCAACCCCAAGGGTGTCGTGTACAGCCATCGCAGTTGCTATATGCACTCCATCGGCATCATGGCCCGTGACACGCTCGGTGTGGGCGAAGACGACACCATTCTCCCCGTAGTGCCCATGTTCCACGCGAACTCGTGGGGCTTGCCGCACGCATGCGTTGGCGCTGGCGCCGCGCTGGTCTTGCCCGGCCCCGACCTTTCGCCGAAGGCCATTGCCGATCTCATCGTCGATCAGAAGGTGACCCTGTGCGCAGGTGTGCCGACGATCTGGATGGGCGCACTTGACCATCTCGTCGGTCGTGATCTCTCCAGCTTGCGCTCGGTCATGTGTGGTGGCTCGGCCGTTCCGAAGGCGCTTTCTGAGCGATACCGCGAAGCCATTGGGCTGCCGATTTTGCAGGGTTGGGGCATGACCGAGACGCAGCCGATCGCATCGACGGGGCGGCTCAAGACCAACTTGGCCCACCTCAGCCAGGACGAACAGGCCGACTACCGCGCCGCGCAGGGTCTCTTTGTCACGGGCGTTACCGGTCGCATTGTGGAGCCCGACACCATCAACGAGATCGAGTGGGACGGTGTCACCAGCGGCGAGCTGCAGGTGAGGGGCTCCTGGATCGCGAAGGCGTACTACAACGATCCGCGTTCAGAGGAGAGCTTCACCTCCGACGGCTATCTGCGCACGGGCGACGTTGCGGTCATCGACCCTGAGGGTTACGTGCGCTTGGTCGACCGCACGAAGGATCTCATCAAGTCCGGTGGCGAATGGATTTCATCGGTGGACATCGAAAACGAGCTGATGGCGCATCCGAAGATTGCGGAGGCGGCGGTCGTTGGGGTGCCGCACCCGAAGTGGGACGAGCGCCCGCTGGCCTGCGTGGTGGTGAAGGAAGGTGAGACCCTGACGAGCGACGAAGTCATCGAGTTTCTGCGCCCGCGCCTGGCCAAGTGGCAGCTGCCCGACGCCGTCGAGTTCATAACCGAGGTGCCAAAGACCAGCGTCGGAAAGTTCTCCAAAAAAACGCTTCGCGAGCGCTTCGCCGACTACAAACTCTCGTAAAGATCAAATTCGCGCGTTGCATTGAGACAGAAAGTGTCTTAGTGTCTCATTTGTGCCGGACGCCACATTCGACCTCAACACCCCGGAGGGCCGCGTTCTGGCCGCCGCGGTGACGTGTGTCGACAAGTGGGGCATCGCCAAGGTCACTGTTGATGACATTGCCACCGAGGCTGGCATCTCTCGCGCCACCCTCTACCGCCTGTTCCCCGGCGGGAAAGACGTGTTGTTCGAAGCCATCCGCCAGACCGAGACGCTGGCGTTCTTCGCCGACCTCGACGTGCACGTGCAGGCATCGGACACGCTGGAGGAACTGGTCGTCGGCATCCTGGTCGAAGCCACCGTTGCGCTCCGCACTGACGACCGCCTGCAGATGATGCTGGCCGCTCGACCGGGCGAAGTGTTGGCCTCCATCGGCTTCGCCGACCAGCCCCGCATCATCGCAGCTGCGTCGGCATTCCTGCAGCCCCGTGTGGCTCGCTTTATCGATGCCGAGCAGGCCCACCACCTCGCCGATTGGATGGTCCGCGTGGTGCTGTCGTACTTCTTCACCCCTTCCGATCACGTCGATCTGGCCGACAGTACATCGGCCCGGTCGTTCGCAAGGGCGTTTGTCTTGCCAGCCTTTTCCACCCTTCAACCCTCACAAGGTGACTGAGATGACCCTTACCAACAACGACATCATCGGGCGCGACGAGATCAACGATCTGGAAGCCATTCTCGACATCATC
>JAYTKG010000253.1:0-3250 GCA_043730435.1 Acidimicrobiia bacterium
GACCCGATTCGAGCTTCACCATGATTTTGTACGGCTTGTCCTGGGCGGATGCCTTCGGGATGTTCACCGTGAGCACCTTCGACTTTCCGTCGCCGATGAACTCGGTAGCGAACTCGGCCTTTTTTTCGTTGGGGTTCCCGTCTGCGTCGGTCACTACCGTCACGCTTTCCACCACAAGTTGGGCCTTCTCGCCGGTGTCATTGCGGAACATGAGGCTGGTGCTGAGCGCACGAGGTACGAGCAGCTGATCGAGCACGGTGTCGTCGTGGCGAAACTCGATACCCGTGGCCGTAGCGTTTACCGAAGCCAGCGTGTTGGCCTTGTTGGCCACCGCGTTGCTGGCCTTCTTCTCCACCTCGGGAATGTTCTCTTCAGCCGAGTGCTCACCGCGGCTGATGCCAACGATGCTGAAGGCCGCAAGGGCAATCACGCCGACGCCCAGAACGCCCGCCAGCTTTTGGCGGCTGAACGACGTGCGGCTCGCCAGCCCGATTGCCACCAGCAAGATGATGGTGCCGACCACGGCGAACAGAATGATGGCGCCGGTCTCATTGAGCGACAGCATGATGCGCGAGAACCCGAACATGATGGCGCCGATGATCAGCGCACCAAGAGCCGGGAACTCGATGGGGTGGAGGAATCGACCGCGCACCGAGGCGTTGTAAGCCGGGTCGGCCGAGGCCTGGTCGGCCCAACCGGCGATCATCCACTCGAAGCCAGATGCGAGCAGCACCACGAAGCCGACACCGAAGATGCGCTTATCAGTGACCAGGCCAAGCGTCATAAGTGTGATGCCGATACCGGCCACGGCCGGCCACACACTGCTCGACACATGCGCAACCGCCGTAGCCGTGGCATCGGCGGGTGCTTCGGAATCACGGAAGGCAACCAGCAGCCCGCCCAGGAACGCGCAGGCGAGCATGGCTGAGACCATGACGATGGACTGCATGGCGTCGAGACCGAAGATATAGGTGCCAGGGGACAGCAGCCTGATGACCAGTTCGAGGCTGAGAATGCCGCCAAGAATGGCGGAGACTGCGAAGAAAAACTTTGAGCCGGTAGTAACCATCGTCGCCCCTATTTGGTCACGTAAACGAAGAACCACACGGCGGCGAATGCCACGGTGAGGAAGTGCCAGTACAACGCAACCGACGACACGCCTTCGGTCTCGGTGGGCGAGAAGCGACCGCCGAGCGAACGAAACGCGGTGACGGCGGCAAGGCCGAGTCCGATGATGACAGCGAACATGAATGCACCGGTCGTTGTATAGAACAACACGTTGAACGCTTTGCCATCCGCAGAACGGATCGGCACTTTCATTTGGCCGTAGATGAAGGCCTGGGCGTTGATGACCGCTACACCGAACAGCCCGGTGATGGCCAGCGCAATGGAGGTGTCACGTCGGTTGCCACGACGCATGGCGTAGACCGCCCACTGCGCCGCGATGGACGCCAACGTCATGGTGATAAGCATCGTGTTGGACGGAATTTCAGGGATGTGGACTTTCTTTGGCACCCAGGTAGCGGTGGTGCCGCCGGCGATATGGCGGTACTTGGCGTACAGCGCCAACAGCCCACCGAAGAACATCAGCCCGGCCGCGCATGCGAATGCGGTGGCGACCAGTTGGCTGCGGGTTCGGGCGGGGGCAGGCGCTGCGGGGAGAGCGAGGGCCACTTACGCGTCCTTCCGGTCGTACAGGGGTTGTGCTGAGGTGACGGCGAGTTGGTTGGTGCCCTCAACCGTCCATTCCAGGGTTTGGCCTTCCCACGGGTCGATGCCGGTGGTATCGCCCTTGGTGAAGCCACGTAGGGCCAGGCCGATAGTACCGAGCACCACCAACGCCATGAGGCCGTAGCCGACGGTGGCCACAATGTTGAGCAACTGGTGGGGCCCGCTGATTGAGAACGCCACTTCATCAATGGGCTGATCCGAGAACGCTGCGATGCCTTCGGCGATACCGACCAGGGCGGCGCCAAGCAGCCCCAGCAGCGCGAGGGGCGCCATCTTCTTGTCGTCAAGACGACGGCCCCACAGTCGAGGGCCCCAGTAGGCCAGCGCACCGCAGCCACCGAGCAGAGCTGCGAACAGCATGGTGGAGGCTTGCGCCGCTGGGTAGATGGTGCTGTTGATGACGCGCAACCCGTCGGCCGACACGCCTTGCGGGTCCATCAGACCGAGTCGACGGAAGGGCATCAGCACGCTCATCGCGGCAGCAAGCAGTCCGGCGACACCGGCCGCCAGAGCAAAGAAAAGGGGAGCACCCAAGGTGGGCTTGCCCGACCGGACGGCCAGACCACTGAGGCCGAGCACGAGAAGGAACGGGAGCACCGTGCCGAGGCTGACCAGAATCATCAGCGGGCGATAGGCGGTGTTGCCGTTAAACCCGCGCTGCACATCGGCGGCGAATGCATTGAGCCCCGCAAATCCAATGGCGACCATCATGACGGCGCGCATTGGCTGTCGAACCCGAGCAAACGTGGGAACCACATCGCCGATGAAACCAAGCAGCGGCAGGGCGAACAGGGTGACACCGGGGTGAGTGAAGGCCCAGTCGATGTAACCCATGAACTTGGTGGCATCGCCGAATGGCACCTGGCCGTAGCGGTGACCGACATAAAGATCGACGAGGTTGGCAACCAACACCGGCCAACTCAACAGCATGACTGAGCAGGCAATGAGGTTGGCGAACGAAAACATCGGCACCCGGTCGATGGTGAGGCCCGGTGCCCGCAGGGTGGTGACGGTGACAACCACGCAGATCGAGGCGATGAGTAGCCCGACGATCACCACGACCAGGCCAGCGAGGAACAGTTCGGCGTACCAGTTGCTGCCACCGCCGGGACCACCGTTGGCGATGAACGCGCCCACGACCAGCACCGAGCCGCCCAACCAGGTGACATAGGAGAGGGTGGCCGCCCGGGGGAAGGCGATGTTCGACGCGCCAACCTGGAGCGGCACGATGGCGATGGCCAGGCCGAGCACGATGGGAGCAACGGCCAAGAAGGCCAGGCCGACCCGATACAACGTGGACATTTGGTATGTGGCGTCGACCGGTAAAAAGGTGGCCGAAGCGTTGATTCGATCGGCGGCAAGCAGCACTGCGACGACCAGCAGGCCCAGGCCGGCAAGCAGACCGGAACCGGCAAAAAGCCGGCCGATACGGCGGTGATCGACCGTTGTGGTCCAGTCGGTGACGCGGGCAACGACATCGGTCGTGACCGCGCCAGTCGAGGCCGGGGTGTCGATATGA
>JAYTKG010000254.1:0-5072 GCA_043730435.1 Acidimicrobiia bacterium
CCCAAACTTCGACGAATCAACACGCGGTCACGGACCGGCGCAAGGGCCTCGCCTACGAGACGTTCATTGGTGAAAGGGCCGTAGACCTAGGCGGTGTCAAATAGGGTTACCCCCAGATCGACGGCGTGACGGATGAGGGCGTTTGCCTCTGCGGACAGGGCGGTACTTCGGTGGTAACTCATCCCCATGCACCCAAATCCGAGTGCCGAGACAAGCGGCCCGTTGGCACCGAGTCGTCGTTGTTCCATTCGGTTCTCCTCACTGTTAACGGTCGATCGGCATTCCTTTCATCCGATCAATTTTAGGACACCTCATCGTCGGCCGAGTGGCTCCCACCCGGAAAATTCACTGGCATCATCAAGTTGTGCGATCGCAGTATCCGGGAGGTTCTTGTCGAGCCCGTTGAGCACATCGGTGAGCTGCGCGGAAGTGTTGGCACCAATGATCGGCGCGGTCACCCACGGCTTGGACAGCATCCAGTTGATAGCAGCTTGAGCCGGCGTGTGATCGTTCGCTTCGGCGACTTCCACCAAGGTTTCGATGATCTGCCAGTTCTTGTCACTGAAACGTTGCTCCGCGTTCTCGGCCGCTCGAACACTTTCGGGAAGCGCCTGATCGCGGCGGTACTTGCCGGTCAGCAACCCGCCACCCAACGGACTGTACGGGAACATGCCGATGCCGTACCGGCGACATGCCAGCCCGAGTTCCATCTCGACAAGACCCCGAATCGGGTCGAGCAGGTTGTACTCGGGCTGCACCGACACGAACGATTCCAGGTGCCGTCGATCCGATGCCCAGAGCGCCTCGACGAGACGCCACGCGGTGTAATTCGAGCAACCCAGGTAACGGACTTTGCCTTGCCGAACAAGGTCCGTGAGGGCCGACAGGGTTTCCTCAATCGGCACGCGAGAATCGGCGGTGTCGATGAAGTTGCCGCCGGCCTCAGCGTAGGCGTCGAGCACCTTCACGGAGCCGGCTTCATCGACGGACCAGCCGAACTGCATCGTGCCGAGACCCACTCGGTACACGAACAAGCCACTGGCCCCGACCTGGACGTACTGGGGTTCTGATTTCACGGGAACGGTCATGACTCCAGTCAACAACCTGGTGCGCGCTCCAGGTCAAGCCGTACCGGCACCAAGACATCAAGGTAACGCGATAGGTCGAAGTTCCAAGAAGTAGTAGAGGGCTCGTTCGTTCGTGTCTGGCTCGATGGATGAGTAGCCGTGCCGCTCGTAAAAGCGTTGCGCATCAACGTCACCCTCGTCGACATTGATTTCGATCGCGGCGATCCCCGTCGCATGGGCGCGGGCGTGGAGAAAGCCGATGATGGCGGAGCCGATTCCGTTGTTGCGCGCCGAAGGAGCGACGTACAGCTCGTCGAGCAGAGCAACCTCGCCCTCGTACCAGACACTCGGCCGAACACTGACGAGGCCAACAGCCAACGCCGGTCTTCCAGCGAGGATCGCGAACATCGACTCGGTAGCGAGCAGCCGGGTGAGGCGCTCGCTCAACACACCGACGCCGGGCGATGGAGTGTCGAACTCGGTGTTGAAGTCATGGAGGAGCCGCCCGACCTCGGCTGCATCGTCAACGCAGGCAAGGCGCGGCACCAGATCCTGTCTCATGGACGCGATGCTAAACATTTCGTACGTCCTCATTCCGTCCCTGGCGAGACGACGTCGGTACTTGGTTTAGCTAACGGTCGCTACGGGTAAGGAACGTGCGTGTGCAGCCGAGCGCACAACACAACGATCAGGAGAAATGACGTGGCAATTTTAGCGGACCAGGACAGCAACAAGAAGAAGGGACCCGGGCCGAAGACGGCAGCCAAGGGAGCGAGCAAGAGCGCCACCTCCAAAGGAAAGTCCATGTCAAGCGAGCCCGCGAGCAAGGCCTCGACGAGCAAGAAGAAGAGTTAGATCGGCACCTAATCCTGAACGACAACGGGCGTGCCTTCATCGGGGTCGGTGTTGTTGACACAACCGTCATATTCGACGGTTCGTATCGGGAGGGACCGGGTTGACGACAAAGATCTGGTATTCCGACGGGCCCGGCTCTCCCCGTATTCCGCCGCATGAAGCTGCAGGGATGCTCGTCTTCGTTCGGTTCACCAGTGGTTCGGTCGGTGGCACCGGCTTTGGAGACAATTTCGCCGAGGGCGAGATCGCTCGCGTGTGGCCCGAATGGGATGCCAGCGGTACCTCACCCGCGTCGCCGGCCCTGGCATGGAGCCTGCATGGATGGCCGATGCCATCGTCTTCGCTATCACCCGACCGAGGGGTCAGATGATTGATGTCATTCACGTTCGGTCGTTTGCTCCCGGTGCCGCTGGTCTCATTGCCTGAGTAGGACCCAACCTAAGGCTCAAGCGCGTACTGCGATTCGATCTACTATGGGTTCGGCGATGGCGCTGCTCGATCCGGCACCGCAGGATAGCGATCACCGCATAGCAGCACTTACCTGACAGCACCCTGGAGAGCTCAACATGAATCGCCACAAGTCAGTCGATGATGGGCTCGCGAACGTCCCCCTGTTCGCAGGTCTGACCGACAAGGAAATTGAGTCGGTCCGCAGCCTCATGACCGAGACAAACGTTCCGGCAGGAACGGTTTTGGCCAGTCAGGGTCGGACGGGTCACGAGTTCTTCGTCATCGTCTCCGGCAAGGCCTCCGTCGACCGCGATGGTGAACATATCGCCGACGTCGGCCCGGGCGATTTCCTGGGCGAGATGTCGCTGCTCGACGGCGGGCCACGCAATGCCGACGTGTCGGCTTCCACCGAAATGACCCTCATGGTCGTGAGCCAGCGAGACTTTGCCCAGCTTCTCGACACTGCGCCCATGATCGCCCGACGCATGCTGCCTACTCTCGTAAAGCGCCTCCGCGCCGGAGCAGCAGTCGACCACACCCACTGACCCCGAGTGGAGCAAGATCCGCCTTCGAGGCCACGACGGTTGGTCAGCGGGTGGTCGGTGGGCGATTGAGTCGCGGTGTGGCGGCCCGTTCGTCTCGCTTGGGTTTGCCGATGAGCACGCGGGCCGAGGCTGGCGCCCGGGTCCATGCTGCGAGCCAACGGAGAGCGGGCCTTCTGTACCGGTATCGACATCGACATCGCCATCGGTGCATGGCACCACGTCATGAATGGCATCGGTGTCGCGCACCATGCCCCACACTTCGGTCAGCTCGTTGGCCATTGTTTCGGTGAACGAGTTGAGACGATCGGACCGATTCAGGGTGATGGTGGCGACGTGGTCATCACCGACGGAAAATTCGATGGTCTCGTACTGCGTGGCGACAGTCATGGTTACCTTCCGAGCTCTTTCGGTTCGCGGGGAAGGCCAAGCACGCGCTCCCCCAGCAGATTGCGTTGGATCTGATGAGTGCCGCCGGCGATGGTCGCTTGGCGTGCCGCGTTAAGAATCTGGGATGCGATGTCGCCGTCGCGATCATCCGACGCCCATGCAACTCCGGCCGGACCGAGCAGGTCGATCACCACTTCCGACGCCAGTTGTTCCAGGTTGTCGGCGGCCAGCTTGATGATGAGCCAGCGACCGGATTCCCGCCGACGACAGTTCCCGCCAGTACTCGGGCGACCAGCCAATCGAGCAGCAGTTCACGGGCGACCACGTCGACGGCCCGCTGCCGTTCAACCGGCCCTGGTCCTCCGGGCGCCGACGCCAGCGTGGCAGGCTACCCCCGCTGCTCGGCCCGCCCCGACCTAGGGTGCCTGACCGGGTGTGTTCCAGTCGTCAGTTTTGCATCGTAAGATCATGCTCATCCGTCGAGGTCGGCCAATGTCGGTGAGGATCATTTTATTTTGAAGCAGCCAAGACAACCTGCCAAGACGGGCGAAGTCGTTGCGGCTGCTATACGCCGACAAATCGCAAACGGCGAACTGGTCGTCGGTGACCGCCTCCAATCGGAAGAGGAGATGACCGAGTCACTCGGTGTCGCCCGCACGACCTTACGCGAGGCGTTGCGGGTGCTCGAGTCACAAGGTCTCATCGCCATCAAACGTGGGCGCGGCGGTGGCCCGATCGTGACGATGCCCGAGCTGGACCGCCTGGCCGAACCATTAGCCGTCGTGTTGCAGCTCCGCGCAACAACGACCACCGACCTCGACGCCGCCCGGGCGCTGATAGAACCAAACCTGGCTGGCTGGCTGGCTGCAAAGCACACCGACGACGACCTTGCTGCGCTCTCCGCAGCCGCAACGGCTGCCCAAGTTGCGGCCGATGCGGATGATCGGGTGGCGTTCGGTCGCGCTGCTGCGCTCGTGCACGAGACGTTGCTGTTGCGTAGCGGCAACAACACGCTGTCGGTCATTTCCCAGCTGCTTCGCCGCATCCTGCTTGAGCGCTACGTCCATGCGGCAGCAGCTAGCGCTAGCCCGCCGTCCGTCATGCGCCGAGCGGCGAAGTCGTACGCAAAGCTGGTGCGGCTCATCGCCGCAGGCGAGGCCGAAGCGGCCAAGGCCCACTGGGAAAAGCAGATGGGCTGGATGGCCACCGCTGGTGTCGATGTACCGTTGGATATTCTCGACGCTGACTAGCGGCGCACTCCTCGGCACGCCGTTCTCTCAAATTAAATAGGGTAGTATTTTGGCGTGACGACTACCGATCAGTCCGGGAATCGCGACAGCCTCAAGGTCAGCAATGATGTGGCGGGCAAGTTCGAAAAGGCCACCGCCTACAAACTCACCGATGACGATATCGAGCGTTCCCGCCTGCTGATCGGCCACGATCTTGGGTGCGCTATGAGGAGTTGTACCGCGTCGCTAGCCCCGATGCCATCCGCAACTGGTCGCGCGGCATGGGCGACCCGAACCCGTTGCACACCGATGATGACTACGAGAAGATCTACGCGGCCGAGAAGCCGCTCGGCGCGAGCAAACGTTGGTGGGATGATGTCACCGAAGGCGATGAATTGCAGCCGATGGTGAAGGGCCGCTCACCGTCACCGAGATCATCGCCGTCCACGCCGGCGGCTACGGCTTCGTGCCCTACGGCCTGCGGGCGTCACGCCTCGGCTACGACAACCGCAAGCGCATCCCGCCGTTCTACGTGAAGA
>JAYTKG010000255.1:0-2587 GCA_043730435.1 Acidimicrobiia bacterium
TCTGCCTCTTGGATCCCTATGGATTGAGCGTCGACTGGGACGTCCTCAAGACAGCCGGTCAGATGAAAAGCGTCGAGATCTTCTACAACTTCATGATCATGGACGCGAACATGAACGCGCTGAAGAAGGACCCAAGCAAAGTGGCCCGAGATCAATCCGCTCGCATGGACGCGATGTGGGGAGACAACTCCTGGCGCTCTTCAGCGTACAAGACCACTCAGGACTTGTTCGAGGATGTGGAAACAAAAGACTCGAATGACGCGATAGCGGAGGCTTTTCGGAAGCGGCTGAAACGAGTCGCTGGATTCGCCTACGTGCCGAAGCCCATTCCCATGCGCAACGAGCAGGGCGCCGTGATCTACTACCTCTACTTTGCTTCCCCAAAGGATGTCGGTGGAAAGATCGTCGGGGAGATCTTCGAAACCTATCGCACGAGAGGGGCACACTGATGGCCACCAATTCCCATATCGAGTGGACAGAGGCCACTTGGAACCCTGTTACGGGTTGCGACAAGGTGAGTCCAGGTTGCGCGCATTGCTATGCCGAGCGAATGGCGAAACGGCTCAAGGCCATGGGGCAGGGCAACTACGCGAACGGCTTTGAACTGACGCTCCAGCCGCAGATGCTCGAGTTGCCGCTTCGCTGGAAGCGGTCCAAGCGTATCTTTGTGAACTCGATGAGCGACATGTTTCACGTCGATGTTCCGCTCGCCTTCATTCGACGAGCCTTCGACGTGATGGGGCGCGCCAATTGGCACCAGTATCAGGTGCTGACGAAGCGATCGGAGCGGCTTCTGAGCCTCGATTCCGACTTGAACTGGCAGTCGCACATCTGGATGGGCGTGAGTGTCGAGAACGCCCGATTCCTGCATCGCATCGACCACTTGCGCGAGACACGAGCGCACGTCAAGTTCCTCTCGCTCGAGCCGTTGCTCGGACCGTTACCGAATCTGAATCTGCGCAGCATCGACTGGGTCATCGTCGGAGGCGAGTCGGGTCCGCGCGCCCGGCCGATGAATCCAGCGTGGGTCAGTGACATTCGCGATCAATGCCGAGAAGCGGGTGTGGCCTTCTTCTTCAAGCAATGGGGTGGCGTCTTCAAGAGCAGGACCGGTCGCGAGCTGGAAGGGCGGACCTGGAATCAGATGCCCGACGAACCGCGCAGTTGGCCGCTTCATCCGGTCGAGCAGCGAACCTGACATGGCAAAGAAACCGAAGCAGCCGACGGAAATTACGTCGATTCGCCACACGAAGGATACGCGGGTCAACATCCCGACCGAGGAGCTGCGCGACTTCGTTGCCGACGAGGAGAAGGCGCCGAAGACGATGCTGTACCCGCGCGATCCGTCGCTCGATCCGCAACTGGTCTGGAAAGGGAAGGACGAGCAGGACCAGGCGGCGCTCGAGGTGCCGGTCGTGCCAATCTACATCCAGGAGAAGGTCCACCCGCAGGCGCTGGTCGAGAATCTGCGCAACACGGCGAAGGCAGACGCCGCTCTAGGAAACAAAGAACCCGAGCTGACGCTGTTCGACGACTTCAACGGGATGGACGACGCCGCCTTCGACAAGAAGGTAGATTTTTATCACCACGATCACCACTGGTCGAACCGGATGATCCTCGGCGATTCGCTGCTGGTGATGACGAGCCTCGCCGAGAAGGAAGGGCTGAAGGGCAAGGTCCAGACGATCTATTTCGACCCGCCGTACGGCATCAAGTTCGGGTCGAACTGGCAGGTTTCGACGCGGAAGCGCGACGTCAAGGACGGCAAGGTCGAGGATGCGACGCGCCAGCCCGAACAGGTCCGCGCGTTCCGCGACACGTGGAAGCTCGGCGTCCATTCATACCTGGCTTATCTTCGCGATCGCGCGACCGTAGCACGTGACCTACTTACCGACACCGGGAGTATCTTCGTCCAAATCGGAGACGAGAACGTACACGTCGTGAGATGTGTTCTGGACGAGGTGTTTGGTAGTGAGAACTCTGTCTCGATCATCACAGTTAAGAAGACTAGCAGTGCTTCGAGTGAATTGCTTCCCGGCGTTGCTGACTACGTGCTGTGGTATGCGAAGAAACGAGATCTTGTTAAGTTTCGTCTTCTGTATTTCGCGAAGGAGTTTGGCGGCGTCGGAGGCGGCCAGTACAACTTCGTCGAGGGTGCCGATGGGACACGGCGGCGAGTAACCGACGAAGAGTTGGCCTCGGGGTTAGCCGCAGACGGTAAAGTGTTCCGCTTCGACAACATGACGAGCCAGAGTCAAGGTCGCCAAAAAGGTGAAGGTGCCGCCTCTTGGTTCCCCGTTCAGATCGCGGGTTCTGAATATAGACCGACGATGCAGTCTCGTTGGAAAACCAACGAGGAGGGCATGGATCGCCTCGGTTGGGCGAATCGGCTGGCAGTGCTCGGCCAAACTGTCTGCTACGTTCGCTATATCGATGATTTTCCCGTCTTTCCGCTGACGAACGTTTGGCAGGACACTGTGACCTCGGGCTTTGCCGACAAGAAGGTCTATGTCGTGCAGACCGGACCAACTATCGTCGAACGCTGCATGATGATGACGACCGATCCGGGCGATCTGGTCCTAGACCC
>JAYTKG010000256.1:0-10455 GCA_043730435.1 Acidimicrobiia bacterium
GAGCACTCTGGCGAGAAGGTCCCATCCAGCTGGCGACTGCGTCGTTCCATGCACCAAAACGAACTCCACACCAACAGTCTTACCGACAACAGTGAACGGTCCGGACCGACGATCACCCGACGATGGCGGCAACGGAGCCGCACTGGACCTCGGGCCATGGGGCGGAACCGCGGCTAGCTTGATCTTCATGCGTTATCGCCTACGTGAGTGGGATGTCGCGATGCCTGAGGCGTTGGTGTCGTATTGGGCTGCGTGGAACGAGCGCGATATCGAGCGGATCGCTCACCATCTCGTCGGCGCCGTGGTCGCGGATGTCGAGTGGAACGATCCTCGTGATTCGTTTGTGGGCATCGACGAACTGGGCCGTGCGGTCGAGCGGCTCCGGACAACGAAGCCCGAGTATCGCTTCGCAATCATGTCGGAACTCGATCATCACCACGACCGCTTTCACTATCGATGGGACATGTTCCGCGGTGCTCGCACTCTGATGGAAGGTATCGACGTCGTCACGGTGGACCCGACCTCAGGTTTCATCACGAGAGTGGACGGATTCTTCGGAAGTCCGACCCTGATCAGAGGAGATGGTGAGAGCGGAGTCCCCCTCAAGCTGCAGCGCGGCGAGGACGTAGTCGAGTAGCAGCAGCGGAACGTCCGAGTGATCAGCCGATTGCTCGGACGGTTATCCGCGGTCGAACGTGGGCGGCAAGCGTGCGCAGGTCATCGGGGTCACTCGTGATGACGACCGCGCCCGTGCGCGCTGCAGTGACGGCAACGTGGGCGTCGACGATGTCGGACGTTGCCGACTTTGCGAGCAGTAGCCCGACGGCGTGGGCCTGGGCTGCTTCGAACGCGACGATGTCGCAACCGCGCAGGAATCGCCTGAGTGGTACCTGTCGGGGTGAACGGCTGGCTTGGGCAACGACCGGGGCGGTTGTCACGGGGACGACGCCGGCTTCGAGTCTTGCTCGATGGTCGGCCCATATTCGCCGGTCGTCGCGGTCGGCGGCGATCAGGACGCCGGTGTCGTACACGGTGGTCATGCTGACCGCTTGCGCGGTGTTGCGAGTTCTCGGGCGACGCGTTGTCGGGCGCTGGCCATTTCGTCGGGGGTGAACGGTCCGTTGAGACGTTCCCACTCGGACACGGCCGCGAGCCCGTCGCGTACGACGAGTGCTCGTCGTGCGGCCTCGGTCATCCATGCCGATACGCTGACTCCTTCTTGTGCGGCAGCACTCACGACGCGCTCATGGACGTCGGGATCGACCGTTATGGCGAGCTTTGGGGAAGGATTTCCGCGAGGCATGCCGTAAGTATACGACCATGGTAGGAGGGCTGCAACGTTCGTGGCTCACTCGTCGTGCGTCTGGCCGCAGGCGGCATCGGTGTCGGGTGGCGAGCGACACGGGGTCGGCCTGACTGGTGGGAGAATCGGGTTCATGAAAGAACTCATCGTGCGCCTGCGTCCTTTCGAGGAGGCTGATTTGGTCTGCTTCGATCGGTTCGCTAGCGATCCGGAGTACTCGCCGTTCGAATGGACAGGCTTCCTTTCGTCTCAGCCGTGGAGACGCATGTGGCACGAGCATCGTTTGCTGGGTGGTCCGTACTGTCTCGTCGTTGCTAACGTGGCCGATGACTCGTTTGTGGGTTGGGTTGATTGGCGTCAGAACGATCGTCCAGGGCCTGGTGTTTGGGAGTTCGGTGCCCTGATCGATCCCGAGCATCGCGGGCGTGGCGCGGGTACTGCGTCGCAGCGTCTGCTTGTCGACTATCTCTTCTCGACAACCCCGTGCAATCGCGTCTGGGCCGGCACGGCCGTCGATAACATCGCCGAGCAGCGATCTCTTGAGCGCGTCGGGCTACTGCGTGAGGGGTGTATCCGTGGTGCGGGGTTCAGGGATGGTCAGTGGCGCGACGGCTACATCTACGGCATGGTCCGCCGTGACTGGGAACTGTCAGCGTCTACAGCAAACGAGATGCCCGGCTAGGTAGGTAAGGCCGCCATGGATGGCAGCCTAGAATTCGGCAATGACGTGGCGTCGTGTTCTGTGGTCGTTCGCAGCCATCGCGTTCGTCGTTGGCGTTGTGCTTGCCATGAATCACACTGAGAGCTGCAAGATGTCCTATCCACCGCAGTGTGCGACCGAAGGTCCGAGCTGGACGATGATCGGGTCTGCCTTCGCTCTCGCTGCATGCTTCTTTGTCGCCGCCCTGGCGGTCGCTGCTGCCGGTCGGCGGCGAACTACGCAACAAGACGTTGCGTGTTCGCGGCTGCTTCTGACGTCCCGGCCGAGGTCACGTCGAGTACCCACCGTTTGCTTGGTGCGAGTTTGCGTCGTCCAGCAGTAAGCGTCTGACGAAAAGTGCGTTGCTGAAGCAATTCCCCGACTGGAGAAGGGGCCCGAGGTCAAGCCTTTGCGTGCTGTGTGATCCGACCCGGGCGATCCAACAAGAAAAGTTGCCGCCGACAAATCGCCTTGGAAATTGAAAACCCGGCCCTCGCAGGGGCCGGGTGGTGTAGGTAACAGTATCGGTCAGAAATCACCGGATGTAAACTATTTGCGAAGAATGTCACCATCCGGCCGGGCGTTTCACCCCTGAAGGCCTCTGGTGGATACGATCAGAGGAAGTCGGTACAACAACATGAAGGAACTCCGGCCGGGTTCGACTGGGCGGTCCGAGGTTCGGGTGCTGTTTGCGTTCGACAAGATCCGTCACGCCATTCTGTTGGTTGGTGGTGACAAGAGCGGCGATTGGTCCCGTTGGTACGACGTCAACATTCCGATCGCCGACGATCGCTTCGATGAGAACCAGAGAGTGCTGGCAACGAAGCAGGACGAGGACAAATTGAGGATCCGAAAGACAGGAAAGGGAAACGACGATGAGTTTGAAGAATTGGGAACGCAAGGTCTTGGCTGTGCCCGGGGCTGGTGAGCGTGTCGCCGAGATCGAGGACGAGTTGCGGTTGTCTGCCGGTCTCACGGCGCTGCGCGAGCAGGCCGGTCTTTCACAGCGCGAACTCGCCGAACGGCTCGGTGTTTCGCAGCCGCGTGTTGCGGCGATCGAACGTGCTCGTAACGTCACTATCGATGTGCTCGAAAGCTACATCGACGCGGTTGGTGGTCAGCTCGAAATCAATGTCCGGAAAGGAAGCCGGAAGGTTTCGCTCTTCAGCGGGCAACCTCGCGTGCAGGGCTCGTCAGAACGAAAGGCTGTGAAGAAGTCGGCGTGAGTCGTCAGGTTTGGCGGGGTCACTTGAGCGAAGGGTTCGTCGGCGGGATCAGATCAGGATGTGTAGCGCAAACACCCGTGTTAAGGACTCCGCCGGACAAGCAGGTCGAATGGCTCCTTGCCAGGCTGTCCAGGTCTGGATCAAAGTGCGAGATATGACTACGGCGGAGGACCTCGCCTGCGAGCTCGGAATATCCGGAAGGACATTCCGCACTTGGCTGAGGACCAGGCACCCCAGCCACGTCAAAGGGTCACCCTGGATCTTGACGTCGGAGCAAGCCGAAATCGAACGCGCAGCATGGCAAGAAGGACGGAGCACAGTGCCGTCGGGCCGAACGGCGATGCGATTAACGCGTGGTCATGCCCCGCCGGAGTGTCGCCGACGGACGATCGCGACCAGGCGTACGTCATTGATCTGTGCGACGAGATTCTCGGCGAGGTCGGGCATCGCGAGACGCGCTTTGATTGGCTCCGTGGCGATGCTCGCTTGACCCGTGCCGGTGCGATGCTGCCGGTCGATGCTTATTACCCCAATGCACGTTTGGTCATCGAATACTGGGAGCGCCAGCATTTCGAGCCCATCGCGCATTTCGACAAACCCGATCGGATGACTGTTTCCGGGGTGCATCGTGGTGAGCAGCGAAAGCGGTACGACGCGCTGCGAGAGCGTGAGATTCCGGCTAACGGCCTGTCGCTCATCATCGTGAAGTACAGCGATCTCGATGTCGGCCGGCAAGGCCGGCTCCGTCGGTCGGTGAGCCAAGATCGAATCGTTCTTCAGCGGATTCTCGACTCGCGGTGATTTCGAACCAGCCGTGATGGTAATCGAAGACGGTACGCACACCTGCCTTCTTTCGACGTCGAGCGGCCCTGCGTCGGTGAGAGCCGAGCTTGCCTCGGGTCAACGACTAGTGCGGGTCGCCGATTTCGTCTGCTGTTGCGCCGGGTTTTGCGTGTTCACCACCGATGCAGCCACCTTCGATGTAGGTGCCGTTGATGACGAGACGTCGTTTGGGGGGTGTGTAGGTGCCACCGTCAATGTTCACTGGCTCGGCCGCGGCTGCGTAACAGTTCACTTGGTCGACAAACGCGACTTCGTTTCCGGCGGCGTCGAACCCGCGCACGACGGTTTCGTCGCTGTTGTTCCCGCGCCACCAAACAGCGAACAGCCCGTTGGTGATCGTCGGGAAGTACTGTGCGGTGCGAGTCGTCACGATCACACTCGCGATGGCGGGGTCGATACGCCCCCACACCCAGGTCACCTCCCTCCCATCAATTGCTTTTGAACCGTCCGGTCCATCGATGCCTTTTTGACCGCTGGCGTCGACTACCACGATCGGGCGGGAGGGTGAGACCTCGGGTAATAACGCGTTCGGCATTACCCGGCCCGTGATCCCGATCGGGATCAATGAGATCTGCGCCGACTGGTCGGACGGGAAGAAACATGTCAACCACGTGTCGGTTGCAGATACTCCGACAAGAAGACCCTCAGGGCGAGCATCGACCACACCTGTGGGTTCGCTCGCCGCTCTCGACTGGCTGACACACCGCGTGAGCGCTGTCTCGCGTTCTGCTTCGGTGAGTGGGCTTGGTAGTGACGGTTCAGCGGTCGATTGGCTGAACACGAAGGGCTCGTTGCCGCGGTTCCGCATCACGATTCCCGCGGTGCCAGCGACGATCACGACAGCGGCGGCAGCAAGGGCCAGCGTGCGTCGGTGCCGACCCACGCTGTCGACCGCTTCTAGCTCCATAGTCGCCATGTTCGTGTCGGTGCTGTCGAGGGCACTCGATCTGTCTCGGACCTTGGCGATGACAGCTAACGGATCGCGGTGCGGGCCCCGATTAGCGAGTCGTTCTAGTGAGTCGTCGAGTCTCATATCTGGTCTCCTAGTTCGATGTGGTTACGAAGTTGTCGGCGAGCGCGACGGGCGCTTTGTTTCACGGCGTCTTCGGACAGGCCGAGTTGTCTTCCGATTGTGGCGAAGTCGACGCCCTCTACCTCGTGTAGAAACAGAATCGCTCGCGCTGTCGGTTTCAGTTGGTCGAGGAAGCTCACGTCGGACGGGTACTCGGCGTTCGCGTCGGCCCTGGCTGCGAGATCTGCCGTTGCTGTGACGGCGCGTCGCCAGCGTCCGAGCCGTCGCCGATGGTTCGACGCCAACCGCAGCATCGTCTGACGAAGGTAAGCCTCGACGTTCACGATGCCGCTCGTGTCTCGAGCGAGCAGCCGTTCGAGTGCTTCTTGCACCAGGTCATCCGGTGCCACTTCGGCGGGCGCTACCACTGCGGCGAATCGGCGCAACCGAGGATAGAGCCGCACGAGCGCAGCATTGCCGAGTTGGTCGTTCGGTAACGGGTCGATATCGATCATTGAAGATAAGACACCGCAGCCCTCATGGAAGTGACAATCTCAGCCGAGCCATAGAGCGGGAGATCAGGTTTGGGTTGTGCCGCCACCGCTGAGCGATGCCGTGCGCGTCATTGATCACCGGAACCTTGGCCCGAGTTGGGAGCCTCGCCCGTCCGATGTGTGACGCGAGCAGGGTGTTCGACCTTTCACGTCACGATTGCCGCACGTGAGCGCTAACGCGTTGCGCCGACGAGTTCGGTGTCGGTGAATGTGACGGTGACTTCGGCGCCGAGCGCTGCGGCGATCCGATCGAGTGTTGGAAGGCTCGGTGAGATCCGTCCACCTTCGAGACGGGCGATAGCGGATTGGGTTGTTCCGACGAGTTCAGCGAGTTGCCGTTGGCTGAAGCCCTTCTTTTCGCGCAGGGCACACAGTTCTGTCGCGAGACGGATTGCTTTGCTTGCACGGTCGTAGCCGTGCTGTCGCTCGGCGCTCTGGGGGCGGCGTGCCTTGATGTCGTTCCAACTGGTGGTGGTCATGGGTTGTCCTCGTTTGATGTGATGTGGCCTTCTTCGACGCAACGCTTCATTGCTCGTCGGGCTCGATCGATTTCGGCGCGTTCTCGCGGTTTTGTTTTGGTGAAGACGGTCAGGGAATCGAGCCATGCGGTCACTTCTGGTTCGGTCTCGACGAATCCCCAACCCATAGCAGAGATGCTATCACCGGCCGTCAGTAAACGGACTTGGCGGGCACACGTAGCCTGCGACCATGCGTGAGGAGCGAATCGACAACCGTGGGGTCCCGGCGAAGCTGTACGACCCCGGTGACGCCGACGGGTTGCTGCTGTTCGGACACGGTGGAGGCCACAGCAAGGACGGGGAACGGGTTGTTCGTATGTGTCGGAGCTATGCGGATCAGACGGGTCTCGCTGTCGTGTGCATTGACGCCGTGGATCATGGCGAACGCAAGCCGAACGGCGTGAGTAAGGGACTGCCGGCTCGCTGGCATTCGACCGCGACCGCACAGATGATTGAGGACTGGCAGAACACCGTCGACGGTCTCGCCTCGATCGGCCCAGCGGTCGCGTATGTCGGGTGGTCCATGGGAATGATCTTTTGACGCGATCCCTGGCCGGAGAAAGAGGCTCATGTTCTGGGAGGCCGAGCATGATGACTGGCCGGCTGAGGCACTCCGTCACTCCGTCGACTTCACCAACGAACACACCCGTTAAGGGTAGCGGTGGTCGGGTTCCTCGCAGGGTAGAGCGGTGCCACTCGTGGCTTGGTTCTGCAGGTGGGAGAATTGGGTTCATGGAAGAACTCGTAGTGCGCCTGCGCCCGTTCGAGGAGGCTGATCTGGTCTGCTTCGATCGGTTCGCGAACGAGCCTGAGTACTCACCGTTCGAATGGACAGGCTTCCATTCGTCCCAACCGTGGAGAGTCATGTGGCGCGAGCATCGTCTGCTGGGTGGTCCGTACTGTCTCGTGGTCGCTGATGTGGCTGATGACTCGTTTGTAGGCTGGGTCGATTGGCGCCAAAACGATCGCCCGGGGCCTGGCGTTTGGGAGTTCGGCGTCCTGATCGACCCCGAGCACCGCGGGCGCGGCGCCGGCACAGCGGCGCAACGTCTGCTCGTCGACTATCTCCGGGATGGTCAATGGCGCGACGGCTACATCTACGGGATGGTCCGCACCGACTGGGAACGGGCAGCGTCGGCTGCGAACCGAGCGTCCGGATAGGTCCTTGTGGAGGCTACGGCCGCCACAGATGTTTGGCCCAGAGTTTGCTGATGGTGTGGCGTCGTGCAAGGGGCCCCGAGGTAGGCGATAGTTGTCGATGCACTCATCAACGGCTGATGCGCAGAGCTCTACTTCGAAGCCACAGCTGGAATTTTCGACTTGGTAGCTGGCCTACGCTTATGCGGTGGATCTCAGATGGATTGCTCGACAGTTGCGATCACTTCCGAAACGTTCGTCACCGGACCTGCGTCTGGCCGCCATCATCGGCCTGGTCGGAATCGTGGTTGTGGTGTTTGCATCGCCCGGTCGCCGAGGGCTGGTCGCTGTGATGTCGCTTGCCATGGTCGTTCTCGTTGCTCTCGCTATGTTCGAGTTTCACGACCGAGAGCTTGATCAGCAGACCAACGCAGCGGTCGAGGCTAGCAACGTCCGCGTTCGTGAGGCCGAACGCAAGTTGGCCGAGGCGGAGAGTCAACACAAGTCAGACTTGGACAGTGCACGGGCTCGAAAGATCGCTGACTACGAATTGCAAGTGGATGAAGCAGAGACCGCTCGTGACGAGGCCGTGCGTTCAGCGGGTCAGGCGAAGGGATGGGCCGAGGACGTGGTCAGCAAGATCCGCCTGGAACGCGATGAGGCGCTGAGCGAACGAGACTCCGCCAATGGCAAGGCGACTGCGGCGCTCGAGGAGGCACGCCAAATCAAACGTCACGCCGAACTGCTCGAGGAGACGGCCAGGGAAATCGCCCGAGAAGCCGGGCGCACACCGCCGGCAGCAACGCCTCCGGCTCCACCGCCGACTCCGCCGCCGCCGCCGCCTACTGGCACCGCCTCCCACTGACCTTTAGCGGCATCACGCAAGCAACAGGCACGTGTTCGACTTCTGCAACAACCTGGAGTTCTTCAAGCAGAACCCCAACGGCGTCGAAGACAAGGTCACGCCCCCGCTTGGCACGCGAAGATTCGGGAATGTCGAATGTTGATCTGATCCGTGGAAGGCTCCGGCGCAAGCGGTTGGAGCTAACCCTTGGCGATGGTCTTGAGTGCTTCGCGCCACTTTGGTCCGCGGGTGTAGCGGACGGACCTTCCGACACTCTCGCCATCGACGGCTAGCCAGCCTGAAGTGGTCAGTTCGTCCAGTAGTTCCCGGCTGCGACGCTCACCGACGCTGAGCTCGGCATCAATATCGGCGCGAGCAAAGGGCGTTCGTGTCCGCTCCGCATATCGGATGATTGCGGCCTTTAGTTCGTCTGCCGGACGCCGGGTCGCCGTCGGCGGCGAGCCAGCGAGCGCGGCTCGAATTCGCCGCGGCAGCCGCCACCTATTTGTCTGCGATACGCGTTCCGCCAGTCCCGCGTCAACAGCGCGGTCGAACGCAGCGCTTGCGACGGCCGGGCTTCGTTGAATGAGTTCGGCAAGATCGTCCGCGCTCGCTGTCGCGGATCCGCCTAGCAGGTGAACCACGAGGGAGATCTCGACATCGGTACGCAGCGGCCCCGAGAGCGATTCGAAGACTTGGACCACGTGTGCATTCGGCGCGCCGCCGGTAACTCGGCAATGAACGTTCGAGCCGAGCTCGATGATCTCGGGTGGTTGATGGCCGAGTTGGATCATTTCTCGGTACATGAGGTCGACGCCAACGCCCTGTCTTTCGGCCACGGCAAGTACATGCAGCGCGTGTGCGAGCGACGGGTTGTTCGGTCGAGAGGGATGAGCGAGCACATTGCTCTCAGTAACGCCGAATGGAAACCCGCCGGGCGAGACCGCTTCGAGAACGCTTCCGCCCGTGACTGACACGGTGATCGGGTCGTGCCTTCGCCAGTCTCTGTGTGCGATCGCGTTGGCGAGTGTTTCTCGAACGACCTCGATGGGGATAGCGCGCACGCTGCCACGACGCAGGCCAACGGTGACGGGCATCATGGTGACGGGTAGAAGGGTTTCAACCCGAACAAGGAGATCGGCGAGGGCGGGAAGTAATGGCGGACTGTAAGAGATTCGGCCGACGCTTGACGCAGCGCCGCGGGCGGCTGGCGCAGTGAATACGAGGACTTCCTGGTTCGACCGCCCGAACAGAAGCGCTCCTCCATTCGTGAGGCGACCACGGTCGTCAATGGAGCCGAGTCGTTGGAGCATCACCTCGTCGTCGACCCCGAAGAAAGATGGTTGCAATGCACGCGCGGCCGCTGCCGCCGCCGGGTCGATGTCGGCGAGTGTTAGCGCCGTCGGCACGCTCGACCAGTCGCTCGGGCGTACTCGCTGAGCAAAGACTGTCTGGTCGCCGACGCTCATCGGTAGGCAAGCTCGCCCGACCCGCCAACGCGGTGGCCGTTCACCGCTGCCGTCACTCTTCGCAACGCCATGGATCTCGACGGCCGGCAGAACCCGGACGATGAGCACCGGACCGAGTGCATCTGGTCCAGTGAGGTCTACCGGCTCGACGGCGACGGTAAGGGGAGGAGTGGTCATTTCGTGGATCCGGAGCCGAAGCCAGTTCGGGTCGAGGTCTGTGCCGACAATCGCGTCCAGGCCGGATCGGTCATCCCGGATTCCAACGAGAAGCGCCCCGCCGTCGCCGTGAGCGAGACATGCGGCTTCAGCGGCCAGCTGTCTAGCAGCGTCGTTACGGGCATTTTCACTCAACGTGGCGAAGGGCCGCCGGAGGCCGTCATGTCCGACGGTACCAAGCGGCTCTTTGCAGTCGATGAGTTGGCTATCGATGTCGTCAACACGCGCTCCTTCGGCCAGAGCGGCGATAGCTGCGGTGATGGCGTCGCTGACTGGGTCGGAGAAGATGATGAGGCGTACCAAACCGGCGGAACGTAAGCGCCGGTTTAGGTGAGAATGCTCCCCCAGCGTAGAAGGAGGGCACCGTCCTCTTAGTCTTCTAAAGTAATGGTCGCCGGTGCTTCACCGGCTTCTACGAAGCGCCGGTTTAGCCGTCGGAAGCGCCGGAACAGCAACGCAGGACAGGTCCCCACGCGTTGCGTAGCAATCGCTTTGCGACGTCGACCCAACAAAACACGAACCGCAAGCAGCTAAATCGGTTTCCAAGGCCCTTTGTGTTTGTTGGGTCGACGCGCGTGGGGATCTTAGTACACCCCCTTCTAGCAGGGACGATACAACTGGAATCTACGATCC
>JAYTKG010000257.1:0-3108 GCA_043730435.1 Acidimicrobiia bacterium
AGAAGATTGTCGTGGTGTCGACGAACAGCGACGATGGTTCCAAGGACAAAGTCACCCTTGAACAATCGGGCGGCTGCACCAGCATTACCAATGAGACCGATGGTGAAGTGATGGATACGCAGCAGTTCTGTTCCACTGACGTGCAGGACATGTTCCTGGGCCGCGATAATGGCGAGTGCGACGAAGGCGATGAGGACTGCGCCCGGGCCAACGTTGCCCAAGACGTCATGCGGGCCATGACCGATCGTGCTGCCACGAACCCGTTTCAGTCCGGCATCGTGACCCGTCAGGTTGACGGCAAGTGGTACGTCTCGCCATCATCCACCCTGGCTGCGGCCATGTTCCGTCTCACCAAGTTGGTCGAGCGTTCCGACATCGAAAAGCTCCTGAACGCCTAACAGGCTGCTGAGCAGTCACTTTGGCCTTCGGCGGCACGTGTTACGCCTTCGCTCGCCTCGACAACGGCAGCCACCAGTCTGTTTGAGTCCATCAGGGTGAACGTACAGTCTGAACTCACCCGCAATTCGGGTGAGGGTGAACTGTGACTGGTCATTCACCCTGATGACCCCAAACAAAAACATCCGCCCAGCAACCTGCACTGCTCCACTCCACCCCAGCAGAAGAACGGCCCGTTGCAATACGAACACTTGTTCGGTACCATCACGGGATGGCGGCTGCTGCAGCAACAATTCTTCCCGAACCCCGTGGTGATGCGGCTCTGCTGGCTCGCGCCGCGCAGCTTTCCCGTCCCGTCACCCTGGCGGGGGACCAGGTTCTACCCACGCTTCCTGTCTTTGCCCCACTCTTTCCCTGGGGCGGCTTGCAGCGGGGCACCATCGTGGCCGGGGCTGGCCCTGCGGCTCGCTCCCTCCTGCTGGCCCTGGCTGCCGGCCCCGTTGCCGCCGGGGCCTGGGTAGCCGTTCTCGGTGTCCCAACACTGGGGCTCCTTGCCGCCAGTGAGCTGGGTCTCCCGCTGTCGCGCCTGGTGTCGGTCAACGTCGATGCGGTGCAGGGTGCAGCCGCGCTCGGTGCCGCGCTAGACGCGTTCGACGTTGTTGTGGTCGGTCCCGGGTTCCTGCACGGATCCGATGCCCGACGCGTGCAGGCCCGAGCCCGTGAGCGCGGGTCGGTATTGCTGGCCGTCGGCGACCCCGGCCCGTTAGAAGTGGACTCCACCCTGCAGGTCACGTCGGTGCAATGGCAGGGCCTCCACGACGGCCACGGCTACCTGCGCGCCCGCCAGATCTCCATCGTTGCCACCGGCCGCCGCGCCGCCACTCGCGCCCGCAAACTCTCCCTCTGGCTCCCCAACACAGACGGCCAGATCGAAGCGGTAAAAGACGTAACAATGCCTCGCTTGGTCGCTCCATCTCAAGAGAACGCGTCATGAGGCATCCCCGAGTAAACCTCCAAGACGCACACACTAAACCGGAGCACGGTCACGCGCTTGTGGGATTGCCGAGCGAAGCGAGTCTGAACGCCGGGAGCGGTAGCGACCAAGTGAAGCGTGTCGCGGTTCTGCGGTGGCCGGACTGGGCGGTGGTGGCTGCGGGCGCGAAACCAGGGCAAGCCGCGGCGGTCTTGCATGCCAATCGGGTCGTCGCTGCTACCCCTGCGGCTCGAGCCGATGGGGTAGTGCCGGGCCTGCGTCGTAGAGAAGCACAACGACACTGTCCCGGGCTGGTCATCTTGCCCCATGACCTTGAACGCGATGCTCGCGCCTTTGAGCCGGTGTTGCGCGTGCTTGAACAAACCACACCGCTGCTCGAAGCGACTGCGCCGGGTTGTTGCACGTTTGCCACCCGCGGTCCGTCGCGTTACTACGGCGGAGATGACGCACTGGCCGAACGGGTCTCAACTCATGTCAGCGCCACGTTCGGTGAAGACACTCTCGGCATTGCCGGGCCGCCGCAGATCGGTTTGGCCGACGGGGTCTTCGCAGCATGGCTAGCGGCGGCACGTACGACCTCGGCACGTTGCACGGTTATCGCTCCGGGGGAGAGCGCGGCGTTCCTGTCCTCGTTCTCCGTCGCAGTACTCGCTGGCCGAGACGGTATCGATGATCGTTTCCTCGGCTTGCTCCCTCAGCTTGGTGTTCGGTCGTTGGGGCAACTTGCCGCGTTGCCACGTTCGGACTTCGCGGCCCGATTCGGACATGTTGGTCGCGCCGCTCATCGACTCGCCAGCGGACTGGACGCGCGTCCACCCGTTGCTCGACAACCGCCCCCGGACCTCTCGGTTTCCTGCACTTTTGAAGACCCGGTACCGACCAGCGGGCCGGTGGCGTTCGCAGCCAAACAGTTGGCCGACGAAATGTTTGAACGTATGCGGGCCAGGGGTCTTGCCTGCACCCAGATTCTGGTGACGGCGCAGACCGATCACGGTGAGCAGCATGATCGGCTGTGGCGCCATGAGCCGGCCTTCCAACCGGTGACGGTGGCCGAACGGGTCCGATGGCAACTCGACGGTTGGGCTCAAGCGCTGCTCGACGGGCCGACGGCGGGAATCACGTTCCTTCGCATTGCGCCAACTGAAGTGATTGCCGGCACCGGTCAACAGATCGGCTTTTGGGGCGGAAGATCGCAAGCCGATGATCGGGCCATCCGAGGGGTGGCTCGACTCGTCGGCCAGTTGGGCACCGACGCCGTGCTCGTTCCCGAATGGCGCGGAAGTCGCAGCCCCGGTGACGCCATTGCGCTGGTGTCGGCGGCCTCCACCGATTTGGTCGACCGTGATGCTGCTGTGCAAAAAGAGCCAACCAGAGGCCCCTGGCCCGGTGTATTGCCCCCACCCTCTCCCGCTACGGTCTGGGCTGACCCGGTTGCGGTGCGTGTTGTGGACGCACAGGGGGCCCTGGTGCGGGTGAGTGGCAGAGGCTTCGTGAGCGCCCCACCGGCCATGTTTGCACTTCTTGACGAAAAGCTACGACGAGTCGTTGCCTGGGGCGGACCGTGGCCAATTGAGGAGCATTGGTGGGATCCGCAGCGATATCGACGCTGTGCGCGGTTCCACATTCTCTTGGATTCGGGTGAAGCTCATCTGATTGTTGTTGAGAGCGGTGTTTGGCGGCTGGAAGCGACCTACGATTAGTCCTGATGTCCTCCGCCG
>JAYTKG010000258.1:0-5621 GCA_043730435.1 Acidimicrobiia bacterium
GACCCCCAGGGTCAACCACATGGGCGTCCAACCGTGCCAGTTGATCTTGAGCGCGTGATCAAGCGAGTACTTGCCGGCACCGATCGTTCCGACGGCGAAGGCCACGATGCCGAGGATGAAGACGTACTCCCAACCCTGGTTCTTGTTGAAGATGAAGAACCCGTTAGCGCGGTGGGCCGCCACGTAAGCCACCACCATCAAACCGATTATCGCAGCCGCACTCAGCGGCATCAGCAGCCCGGCGGCAAACATCAACCCGCCACCTATCTCGGTCAGCGCTGCGGTCCACGCCTGCACCAGCGGCGGCTTCATGCCGATCGATCCGAACCATCCGGCCGTGTTGTTGATGCCACCGCGGATCTTGTTGGCGCCATGGAGCGCCATGGTCACCCCAAGGGCCAGTCGCAAGATGAGTAGGGCGAGATCAACACGGGCCATGGTGGAACGTTACTCAGGTGGACGACTCGGCGAGACGGATGACCCGGTCGCACACCAACGCGGCCTCGTCGGGGTCATGCGTGACGTGGATCGCCGTCATTCCCAGCTGCTTCAACAAGCCGCGCACTTCAATCGCGAGTCGGTCGTGCAACTCGCGGTCGAGCGCCGAGAACGGCTCATCCAGCAGTAGCAAACGCGGCTGCGGCGCCAACGCCCGAGCGAGCGCAACGCGTTGGCCCTCCCCACCCGACAGTGTTGCAACCGATCGATCTTCGTAGCCGGGAAGCCCGACGAGTTCCAGGAGCTCCCCCACTCGCTTCGCAATGGCAGGCTTGACCGTGTGAGCCATTTTGAGTCCGAAGCCGACGTTGGCGGCAACGTCCATATGGGGAAACAGCTGCTGATCCTGGAACACGAATCCGAAGCGACGGGCGTGGGCGGGCACGTTGGCCAGGTCCTCGCCGTCCCATCGCACCACTCCGTTTTCGATCGGCTGGAGGCCGGCGATCACGCGCAGCAGGGTGCTCTTGCCGCACCCGCTCGGGCCGAGCAGACCGATAATCTCGCCATCGCCCACGGTCAGCGAAACCTGGTCAAGCACGACCCGCTCTCCGAACCGCACGCCGACCCGATCGACCTCAAGCACGGTCGGTCACCAACCACGCGTCGGCACCGGTCACCAACGGGTGCGACCGGAGCCGACTCGTCCGTGAAATCATGCGGCGGCTCGCGTGTTGAGGGCGTCCACCAGCACCATCACCACGGCCGTCACGATCGCAAGTATGACGGCCAGCGCGTAGGCCTGCTGGTTGTTAGCGACCCCGGGCTTGCCGAGAAGTTCCCCGATCAGTGTCGGCACCGTCGGGCTCCCTCGCCGGATCAAGAAAGACGTGGCCCCGAACTCACCGAGCGAGATCGCAAACGCGAATGCCAGGCCGGTGAGCAGCCCCCGTCGCAGCAGCGGCGCGTCAATCGACCACCACGTCTGCGCCGGAGTCGCTCCCAGCATCGCCGCGGCATCACGTTGGCGAGGGTCGATCGACCGTAGTATCGGCACGACCGACCGCACCACGAACGGCAGCCCGATCAGCGCATGCGCCAGTGGCACGATGACAGCCGAGCCGCGCAGATCGACCGGCGCCCGGTTGAACGTGATGAGCAGCCCGAACCCCACGGTGACCGCGCTGGTACCAAGGGGCAACATGAGTCCGGCATCGAGCCAGCGACTGACTCGACCATGATGGGCAATCGTCACGCCGGCCATGGCACCCAGGACGGTGGCGACTAAAGCCGCGATCAACGCGGTGCGCAGCGACATGACGAGCGCGGCCCGCCCGACGGTGCCCACGGCGGAGGACCAGCGGTCCGCCCGCCGAACCAACGCAACCATAGGCAGGCCGAAGAGTGCGAGCGCAGTAACGAGCACGGGTACCAGCACGACGGGCCGGGCCGGTTGACTGTAATCCACCAGTCGTTGACGAACGGCGGCACGGGCCTGACTGCGAGATGACCACAGCAACAAACCGCCGAGCACGACGAGTTGCAACAACGCCAAGGCGGCTGCGCTGCGTAGATCGAGCTGTTGTGCAGTGCGCTGGTAGATCTCAACTTCCAGCGTGCGGCGGCGCGGGCCACCGAGCAACAGCACCACGCCGAACGACGTGAAGGTGAAGAGGAACACGATGCCTGCCGCGGCCAACACCGACTGGCGCAGCAACGGCAGCGTTACATGTCGCCACACCTGCACCCGGCCAGCGCCAAGGGTTCGAGCTGCGTCGGCGAAGCGAGGATCGAGCTTGCGCCAAAGCGGCGTGACGGTACGCACGACAACGGGGACGTTAAAGAAGACGTGGGCCAACAACACACCACGCACCGATTGTTCACCTTGCAGCAACGCAAGGAAGGCAGCGCCAACGACAACCGTGGGCAAGACGAATGGGACGATAAGCAGGCTCTCAACCAAGGCTCGTCCACGGAACCGGTAGCGAGCCAGCACAAACGCCAGGGGCAGGCCAAGCGCCACCGCGCACACGGTGGACAACCCCGCTTGCCAGACGGTGAACCAGGCGACACGACGCAAAGTGGCGTCGCACAGCACGTCGCTGAGCCCGCCGCCCGACAGACCGCGCGCCACAATGGCGGCAACCGGCCAGGCGAAGAACAGCAGAACGAACAACGCCGGAGCGACGCCAAGAGGGCCTAGCCGAGAACGGCGTCGTTCCACTGCTTGATCCACTTGTCGCGATTGGTAGCGATGTCGGCCGGCGACAACACCAACGGTGCCTTGGGCAGCACGGCGAACTTGGCCCACGCATCAGGCACCTTCGTATCGGTGCGGGCGGGGAACACATACATCTGCCCCGGCATGTCAGCCTGGAAGGCGTCGGTGACGAGATAGTCAATGAGTTTCTGTGCAGCCAGCCGATGCTTGGTGCCCGCCAAAATTCCGGCGAACTCAACCTGTCGAAAACAGCTCGCTTCCATGACGGCGGTCGGCGCTGTGGTAGCCGCCGGATCGGTCACCTCACTGGGCGGTGACGAGCCGTAACTCACCACGATGGGTCGACTTCCCTTGCCCGACGACCCGGAGAAGTCGACGGTGTAGGCGGTGGTCCAGCCGTCAACAATCTTTGCTCCATTGGCACGTAGCTTCTTCCAATAGTCGACGTACTTGTCTGGGCCATACTTCGCAACGGTGGCCAGCATGAACGCCAAGCCTGGCGATGAGGTAGCTGCACTCGGCACGACAAACAAGTCCTTGTACTTTGGATCGGCCAGGTCATCGAGCGAGGTTGGAACCGCCAGATTCTTCGCGGCGAAAAAAGCCGTGTCGGTGTTGATACACACATCGCCGAGGTCGACCGGCGTTGCTTCGTTTCCGGGCACCAGCGCCACAGCGGCCGGATTCAAGTTGCCCAGCTCTGGGGACTTGTAGGGAACGAAGATCTTCTCCTTCACTGCCCTAGACAACAGGGTGTTGTCGGTGCCCCACAAGACATCGCCGACAGGTTTGCCTTTCGTAAGCACCGCCTCGTTCACCATCACCCCGGCGTCCTTACCCTTTGCCACGGTGACCTTGATGCGCGACTGCTTGGTAAACGCTTCAAGCACGCCATCACTAACGGCGAAACTGTCGTGGGTGACAAGCGTGATCGTTGCGCCTTCCACCACCTCTTTGGCTCCGGTGCTGGTGGAACCGCACCCAGAAGCGCCGAGCGCCAACGCAAGACCAAGGGTTGCAAAAGCATGCTTCTTCATGTCCATCTACTTCCTCCGCCGGCATTATCCGGATCAGGTTCGCGGGTCGATGGCGTGTCGGCCATCCTCTCAGCCCGGCTACCCGAGCTCCCCGTTTGGGTTGTGATGTCAGGATAGCCACAGGTCGGGCGAAAGAAACAACACACCCCCGAAACCGCTTCCGTATGGGATCATGAGAGCGTGTCCGTTATAGCGCCCTCAACGACCAAGACACAGGTACCTATCGTTGCTTCCCTGCTCGTCGCCGGGGCTGGTCTGGTCTGGTCCATGGGTGCCGTAACGGCCCGTCTGGCCAAGCACACCGATGCGTGGCAATACCTCGTATGGCGATCCATAGGCGTGCTTGTCGTGATGGAAGTCATGACGTTGTTGAAGCGACAAAAGCCGCTTATGCCTCAGGCATACCGCACGGGTCGCATGATGCAACTGGCCACATTCGGTCTGCTGCTGGCTTCGCTGTCCTACGTCTACGCGCTGAAGAACACCACGGCTGCTAACGCGGCGTTCCTCAGCTCGCTCACGCCGCTCGTGGCCGCAGTCTTTGGTCGTGTGTTGTTCAAAGAACGTCTGAGTCGCGTGACGACGAACTGCATCGCAATAGCTACCGCCGGGCTGCTGGTCATGGTGCTCTCCGACCTGAACGCCGGGAACATGATCGGCAACGCGGCGGCCATGCTCTCATCAGTTGGTTTCGCCATCTACATGATCTGCATCCGCTCATCAGCGGCTCGAAACTGGTCACCCGTGCTACCTGGCTACGCCCTCATAATGATTGCCCTCTGCGGCACTGTCACCCTGATCAACGGCAAGACGTTGCTCCCACCGCTGTTCGATATCACCATGGCGATGCTTCACGGCGGCGCGTTCATCGTGATCGGCACACTCCTGTTCAACATTGCCTCCAAGTCCGTTCCGGCCGTCGGCATGGCGGTGCTCTCCCAGGTGGAGAACGTCTTTGTGCCGATCTGGATCTTCGTGTGGTTCTCCGATGTACCGAAGCCCTCCGCTCTCATAGGCGGCGCCATCATCCTCACCGCTGTATTGACCAAAGCGGTGCTTGACGCCCGCTCACCCTGAGAAGCGCCCACCCGACCTAGCGGGTGCTCCTCACAAAGAGATCCTTCACTGCTACAACGTTGGATGTGTCGATGATGCTTGGTCCCACAGCCACCGGTAGGCCCACGCCGAACGCATCCTTCTTCGTGATGGCGAGGTAGAGCACGACGACGGCGAAGTAACCCTGGTTGTAGGGCTGCTGGTCGATCGTGAAGGCGATACCACCGTTCTCGATAGCGGTGAGCAACGACTCAGATAAATCGATAGCTCCGATGTTGATTTTCCTCGAGAGTTCGACAGCAACATTCCGGACAAGGAGCGCACCGCTCGGGTCGGTAGCAACGACTGCATCGATGGACGTCTCGGCTTGAAGCCGGGCTTTGATCTCACCCTGCGACGCTTCGGGCGTTGCCCCACCAGCGAGCGTCAGGTTGGTGACCGTTCCGGGAGCAAAGGTCTCGGCGGCACCCTTGCAACGCGCTTCAATGCCAAGGTTGCCCGGCTCCTGCATGACGCACAGCATGACTTTGGCTCCAGTGGCCTTCAGTCGTTGACCTGCACCGCGGCCGGCTTCGCGTTCGCTCTGACCGATATGGGTGACGGCGCCTAGCTCCCGGTACTGCTCGACGCCGGAGTTGAGCGTGACCAGTGGCGTGCCAGCCTGGGCGATTTTTGATGTCGAGGTAGTCACGACACCTTTGTCGACCAGCGAAACAGCGACTCCCGACACGTTGTCGGCGAGCGCTTTGTCAATCATTTGCGCCTGCGTGTCAGCGTTGGCGGCCGCCCCCTGATAGCGCACCGTAATGCCCAGGTCTGCGCCCGCCTGCTCGGCACCCTGCTGGACCACTGACCAGAATCGTCCGGCG
>JAYTKG010000259.1:0-2020 GCA_043730435.1 Acidimicrobiia bacterium
TGATCGCCGAGATCGTGTCCTTCGACACGCTCGCCCCATACACCTCGGCCAGATGCGCGGAGATCTCACCAGTGGTGAGACCCTTGGCTGACAACGACAACACCATGTCATCAACACCACCCAGGCGGCGCTGGTGCTTGCGCACGATCGCCGGCTCGAACGTGCCGTCGCGATCGCGGGGCACGTCGATCTCGACCGGGCCTACATCGGTGATCACCATCTTGGTCCGCGAGCCGTTACGCGAGTTGCCACCATCACGACCCTCGACGGTGTGCTTCGCGTAGCCGAGGTGGCCGTCCATCTCACCCTCCAACCCGGCCTCGAGAACCCGCTTGGTCAGATCACCCAGCAGGCCACCCGGACCCGTCAACTTCACCCCCTCGGCCTTGGCGCGATCGACGAGCTGCTGCGCGAGCTCCCTATCCACAATTCCTTGATCGGACATCGGTCCTATCTCTGGCGAGCCATCGCTCACCTTCTCAGACCAGATTCCAGTTACACCGTCTTTCCGAGACTCCCCATGCCGCCTGGCGAGGCGACGTCCGAACCCTAGATGGCTGAATCTAAGGCGTGTGGGCTCTGGACAAGCCGTTGTAAACCGAGCCCCGTGCGCTAGTTGCCAGTTAACGCCGGGAAGACTTCAATCGTCGGTCAACGCACGCCCTTAACCTGCGACGTACCTGGGCATGGGCCAAACGCGATGTATCAGAAATGTATCAATTCGCCTGATACATCCCAGTACCACGCCATGCCAACTGATCCGCCAAACACCGAATAACCCGTGCTCACCGGCATGAACCGGCATGAGGTGATACTGGGTGAACCGCCTAGCATCTGATTACGGAACAGATCACTTTTACGCATTTGTGACGTTGAGGTGACCTCGATTGGCACGGAAATCTTGTTCGGTAGCTGCTTCGGAACCTGCAAAATCAGGCTTTCGCTGCGCTCGGCGAACTCCGGGACCAGGCGCACCCTTGACGCAAGGAATGTCCTGACATCTGTTCAGTCGCCCGGCGGCAGGCCGATAAACAATTCGTGACTCAATTGATCGAGAACCGCTGGACGCGCTACGGCAAGGACCGCGTGTACGTCAAGACCGCCAGCGGCCATGATGTTGGCCACGTGGACCTCATCACGCAGACGGTCGTCGCCAAGGCACCGGACCACGAAGCTGAGCTGAACGAGTGCCTAAAGCGTTGGACTTCCGCGTCGAAAGCGCCCACGACGAAGATCAAGAACAAGCATTCGAGCGACCCGGCGAGCGCAGAATCAGCGGCCGACGCGCGTTCGCCCGAACTTCCGAACAATGAACCTACGGTAGTTGTTGAGACCGCTCACGATCTGGCCGAGAACGTTGCCGGCGCTGCTGCCCGATCGAAGCAAAACGAGGTCAACGCGCAGGCCCCTGTGCTGAACTTTATCTGCCGCATGCTTGGCGAGAAGACTGAGGAACGCGCGTGGCGAGTCGGAGCCAAGGGGGAGGAGAAGGTCGCTAAGGAGCTCGCCAAGCTTGGCTCGGCCTGGCGGGTGCTGCACGCCATCGAGGTAGGTCAGAATGGCAGCGACATTGACCACATCGTCATCGGACCGCCCGGCGTCACAACCTTGAACTCCAAGCGCCATCCACATGGCACGGCGTGGGTCGGCGAGCGCATGGTGATGGTCAACGGACAAAAGACCGACTACCTGAGAAACTCACGTTTCGAGGCGCAACGTGCCGCTCGGCTACTTTCCACTGCGTGCGGCCGATCTGTTGCCGCAGTCGCCGCAGTCGTGTTCGTCGACCTCGAAAAATTCACCGTGAGGCAAATGCCGATCGACGTGCACGTCACCACCCGGCGTCGACTCGTGAAATGGCTACAATCGCTGCCGGTCCAAATCGACGGAGATGAGATTGAGGACATCTATTCCAAGGCCAGGCTCAGCACCACCTGGACATAGCCTCCGCACGACCGCCCCAGACATTCAAAAGGAGGCACTTCGCCCATGACCGTGCCGGAGACGCGAGTCATCCTTC
>JAYTKG010000260.1:0-5012 GCA_043730435.1 Acidimicrobiia bacterium
CTCACGAGATATCCCAGCAACGGGCCGAAGCTGCGCACACTTCGAACGCAACGACAGCCACTGTCGCGACGAGCAGAACGGAACTCTTCGATCACGACAGCCGTGAGCTGCGACACCTCAACGTCCTCGACGGCCATCCACAAACCGAGCCGGCCAACGACCTTCAACTCGCCGCGGACCGTGCCCGGCGTGTAACCCCGCTCCAACAGCCACGCCTCGAAACCCGCAACATGCGGACCCATCCGGCCAGGCCTGCGTCTCGACTTCGACATCGCATCGTCTCCCATTCCAGCGGAGCACGATGCCCCAGCTAGAACGACTCATCGACCACGCAACTATCCCGACAACACCACCCACGAAAAACCCCGAGAAGCGGGCACTCGTCAGGCCGCCACCATGTCCACCACGATCACGTCGGCATAGTCACCACATCGGCATAGGTCGATCTATGCCGACATCGGCATAGGTCGACGAAGCCGGAAACATGCGACTCGACGACCTCCCCGTATGGGCCTCCACCCTCGCCGGCATGGGGGTCCAACTCGTGACGATCTGGCAGTCGATCGCCCAGATCCGAGCGAAGTTCGGCGCGAGGTCCGATGTCGTGCTCACCAACTTCCTCACCAAGATCTGGTTCCCCGGCATGAGCGACGTCGAAGGACTCAACTACGTCGAAGCCATCAGCGGAGACGAACACCTCCCCAGCGCCCTGTCCCGCTACCAACGAAACGATGACCGAACGTCAGTCACCGCCCTCCCGCTCGTGCAAAGCAAAGCGCTGAGGGAGATGCCGCTCGGCAAGGCCCTGCTCCAGCACGGATCGCTCCCGCCAGCGATCATCACCACGTTCCAGCCGAACATCCCCCGTCGCCGGCTCCGGAGACGCTGAGGGCTACCAAGCCAGCCCGGATTCCCGGGCTGGCTTCACCCAGCATGCGCCGGTGCTCGCTACCGTCAAGACCGTTCGTCCTCGCTACGCTCCGGGCGCTCCGTCTTGACCTCCGCTGCGACTCCGGCCGAAGAGGGCAACGTCGGTTTGATCGCGAATGCCGTGAAGAATTCGAGCAGCGGGCAACGATCGAACAAGTCTGCCGACCGCACGCGTGCGGCGCCGCATCCACACTGGTACGTTGATCGATCATGAAGGTATTCATTAGTTGGTCAGGGCAGACGAGCCATCAAGTTGCCTTGGTGTTCCGGGACTGGTTGCCCAAGGTTGTACAAAGCCTTCAACCGTACGTCTCTTCGGAGGATATCGACAAAGGCGCTCGCTGGAGTACCGATATCGCTCAAGAGCTGAACGAGAGCGGATACGGAATAATTTGTATTACACCCGATAACGTCGGTGCCCCGTGGATCAACTTCGAGGCTGGTGCTCTGTCTAAATCTTTTGACGCAAGCCGCGTCTCTCCGTTCTTGTTCGGCGTTGCTCGCAAGGACCTCACTGGCCCAACGTTGCAGTTTCAATCCACGATCTTCGAGAAACCCGACGTGCTAAAGCTGGTCAAGAGTCTCAATGCAGCCTGTGAAACCTTGGCCATCGACGATTCCCGGCTAGGCGAGATTTTCGACGTATTTTGGCCCATACTTGAAGCCGCAATGGCCAACGTGCCGCCGGCCGTTATCACATCTGCCAACGACGCCAAGGCGCGAACTGAATCAGAAATACTTGAGGAACTGCTTGAGCTCGTACGCGCTCAAAGCCGACTTCTTAATTCTCCGCACGAGCTACTGCCGGCCGGCTACATCGTAGAGACGCTTGAGCGGTCTCGTTTCTCACCGATGTCTGGTGGGATGCCCCTTGATGGGGTGATCCACGATTTGCTCGAGTACTACGCAGAAGCCATCGAACGAGCGGATATGAAGGGCCCCCCAGAAATCGTGCTATCAGCACTGCTCGATGGTCTTGAAAGATTTGAGGGACCACTCGACGCGCTCGCCGAGCGAAGCGGCTTGGGTCGCCGACGTCCTAGCAGCGGTCGAGTTAGAAGGCTCCGCCGGAAATGGGAATCCGAAGCTCCGATTAGGCCTCAGAAAGACTGACGGATCGCTATCTCTCCAGTAGACAAAGATCAACGGGTACCAATTTCCCAGTTCCGTCTTCCGCTAAAGACGAAACTTCGACCACAGCGCTCCCACTCCTGCAACGAGAGCGCTCCAGAGAGGCCTACTCGGGATGCCCGGCGCACTACAGTGATCATTCCGACCAGCGATCATCACCACGTTTCGACCGACCATCCCTCACATCGGCGGCGCCGCAACGACTCGGGCCTATCACGCGCCGCTTGGGGTCTCGCCCTTCCAGGTCACTTGACTGAGGTCGGCCGAGTAACTTTCTTCAACGAACGCTAGCGACACCTCGTGTCGAGTCCCAACGTCGATCTCTTCGACGACAGCGTCGGGTAGGCCGACTACGGAAGCAGCAAGCCATTCCCGGGCCTCCGCCTTGACGGCGTCGTCCGTGACAACAGCGAACACCCCCACCCGGATCGGTTCAGTTGAGCTATCAAACCGCATGAGAACATCATGAACAGCATTGCGGATGGTCGCCTTTCGATCGGAGCATCGCGCGGCGATAGTTCTTGCTAACTCGACAAACTCCGGTGGAACCGCCGGTCTGTCGTAGCGACGCCCGAGCCAAGTCTTGAACGCTAGCGCTCGGTTCAGATCGGGTTCCTCTGGGACACTGCACGAAGAGAGAAGCACAGGAGAAACGGCTGCTCTGGGGGAATCGCAGTCCACGTATTGCGTCTTTGAGAGGCGCAGTTTGCGACTGCGAATGCCCCAATCGCTCGGCGGTACTGCATTGTAAACAGGCCGGATCTCGACAACTGGCTCGTGCGAATCCGCATCGGCCCGCTCAAGATCACAGTCCTGGCTGCAGACAACCCATTGGCTATGCGGGAACTGCTTTTGACTAGGTCGCAACCCGTCATCGAGTGTCCACCAGACTATGTGGATATCGAGTTCGAAGACCGAGCCTTGACGCCAACCCGCCGCATACAGATCTGTCACGTCCGACTCCGCGCTTCATCCCTCGTGGAGCGGCACGGTCCCCCGGAAGGCGGAGGGAAGCCGACTGGAGAGCATCTTCCCGCCGGACCTCGGCCGCGCCACGTCGAGCGCCGCAAGGTACCCGGCGGCAATGTCGCCCTTCGAGACGAGGTCGAAGGCGCTAGGCCCGGGCCCACTCCGGGTTGCGAAGACTCGGTCTGTTTCGCTCGGATCTTTCCCACACAGCAAGTAAACCTGCAGGACGACTTCGTGTAACGCCGCAATCTGCTCCACGTCCGAAGGTCGCCCGGCAGAGGTTCCTTTCGCAATCGCAGCAACGGTGGGGTGCGTGATTCCCAACCCAACAGCAATCCGGCGATCCGACCAGCCAGTCCGGTCCCGGATATCTCGAATCATGGTCTGGACCCTGCGAGTCGGTTGAGGCTTGACCTCGGGAAGTCGAACGAAATCATCCATCCCCCACTGGGGCGATGACACCGAAAGTTGACTTGTGACTGTCGGATCCGCCGGCAGGAGGCCACCGGGGGTCAGAACAATGAGCGCACTAAAGGTCGCGCTAGCCGTCTTGCTTCTCAAATCCAAAGTGCTCACATCCCTCGCTCGTAAGTGACCAGAAGAAGAAGCCGTCGATCTCGGAATGAAAGGCTCGGAACTGTTCGAGAAGCCGAGTCGGCGCCATCGGTTGATGACCTACACAAAAGAGGTCGATATCCATGATGAAGGCAGCCGACTCCACGGACACCTGCGGGATTCCGGCAACGACTGTCCCGGCTGGAACAAAACCGTGCCTCACCATGGCTTGAACGTCAGCAGGACACGAATCGAAGTGCTCTAACGGGGGAGTAAGAAGTTGTGTCTGCATGATCGAACTCGCCACTCGCTCGGGTTTGACGGCCGAGCTTCCCGACCAACCGAGCACTTCCGGTCGAAACCATCGTTGAAGGGCCGTCGGCTCCGTGGGAATCGACTCAGCGATGGACAGATACCGAACACCGATCCGATCGCACCGAGGAATTCCGATTTTGGACAACGCGCCGACCAGAAGCCCGAACGTTTGAGCGAACGCTTCAACACCTGCGTATGACGGCCCGCTCGAGACTGTGGCGCTTCCCGAACCGATCTCGAGGAGATCGCCGGTGTCGTTAGTGAGCTTCCAGTTCACAGTTTCGCTCGCAGCGGCAGACGGCCCTGCAGGACCGAGAGCGAACCCCAGTTCTTGGACCTTGCTCTGCTCCATGTAGGGGAAGTCCGCTCGAAGCAAACCTTGCAGCGACGCAACTCCAGCCAGCGACTGGAAGTCGGCCACCAACGGATACCGCACCTGCGCCAGAGCTTGCACGAGCGGAGCTCTCGCAAGCCTGTACGACGGCGCTCTTGGAATGTCGAAGAGCACGCAAACCTCACTTTTCCACTTGCTTTCCACATCTTGTCAGACCCCGACGCTAATTGCTAGACGGTTCGAGACGGTTCGAGACGGTTCGAGACCGGTCCGCACTCGGCGGCGACGTCCGCCGACAACCGCGATTGGCCAAGTTGGCCGCCTGTCGCCTGTCGATGCGTAATTCTCGAGCGTTGGCTACCCGTTGGCTACCCGCCTCAAATCGGAAGGCCCCTCCCGAACCGGGAAGGACCTCTGAGACGAAAATGGGTTTAGTGGTCGCGAGGTGTTGGCGCGCGAAGCGGGGTCGGGGCGTAGCCTCGACGTGTTGTGGTGGTAGGTGCGTTTAGGGTTAGGCCGCTGGTTCGAGGGTGACGGTCTGGCCGAGGCGTCGGAGTTCGGCGACGAGACGGTTGACTCGTTGCTGGGTTTCGTTGCGGCCGGTGAAGTAGTCCTCACCGAGCTCGTCGTATTCGACGTTCTCCGAGAGCAGGTGCCAGACGATCACGATCATGGTGTGCGCGACAGCGAAGATGGCCTTCGTCTCGGAACGTGATCCAAACCGACGCCGGAACCTTCGGTACTGCGCCGAGAGATAGGTGCCTTTCGTGCGTGACGC
>JAYTKG010000261.1:0-2289 GCA_043730435.1 Acidimicrobiia bacterium
GCGGAGAAGTCAAACGACTGACCTACAACCCAGCAACATCGGGCATGATGGGCACGTGGATCTCGACAGCAAGAACCTGGGGCGGCTACGACGCGTAGCGAACCCTCGCGATGTTTGGACGTCGGAAGCGGGGGACTTCACGCCATGGCTCGCTGAGAACATTGATGTCCTTGCGGAGGAACTGGGAATGGCCCTCACGGTCGTCGGCGTCGAAGTGCGCGTCGGTGATTCGGCTGGACATCCAAGCGGAGGACGGCAACGGTCGAGTCGTCGTCATCGAGAACCAACTCGAACGGAGCGATCACAACCATCTCGGTTAGTGCCTGATTTACGCCTCGGGGTTGGATGCGTCAACGGTTGTGTGGGTCGCACCAAAGTTCCGCGATGAGTACCGACGCGCCTTGGATTGGTTGAACGAGCGCACTGATCTCGGTATCAGCTTCTTTGGTGTCGAAGTGGGCGTCGTCCAGATTGGCGATGACGGTCCCCGTGCTCCGGTATTCGAAGTCGTTGCCAGGCCAAATGACTGGCAAAAATCGGTTAAGGGCGGCTCGGCAGCTACGGCCAACGGCACCGGCGTTGCGACGCCACTAAACGCACAGCGACAGGAGTTCTACGCGGAAATCCTGTCCGAGTTCACGACCACTCGGCCCTCGGTGCGTATGCCAGCGCGAGCCACGGGGCACTGGGTCCAGTTTGCGTCAGGCCCGTTCGGCTACTGGGCGATCTCCGCCGCCGCCACGGGGCGCTTTCGGGTGGAGGCGTACATCGATTCCGGAATCCAGGAAGTCAACAAGGCGCTGTTCGACGAATTCGTTGCAAGTGCCGATACGTGGCAAGCAGCGGTTGGCTTTCAACTCGACTGGGAGCGCCTGGACGACCGCCGGGCCTCGCGCATCGCGACCTATCACGACATTTCGCTCGACAATGACGATGCACGCATTGCTGCCCGGGCCTGGGCATCGAACGCGCTCAATCAGATGTACACGGTGCTCAACGAACCGCTGCGCACACGAGCCAAGGCGCTTCGCAGTGCTTTCTCGACCGCGTCGCACGCCATCGAGTCACCTGATCAAGGCCCAACCTTTGAAGGACCCGAGTTCGCGTGAGCGATCGCCGCTGGTCGCTGCGAGTGCTGGGTGGTTAGACTATTTTGATGGACCTGACCACGATTATTGAGGTCCGTTCCGGCGTGCGGAGCGGCAAGCCTTGCTTCAAAGGTACGCGAATCACGGTGTACGACGTTCTCGAGTACCTTGCGGGTGGGATGACGCCGGAGGAAATCGTCGAGGACTTTCCGGATCTGACCGATCGTCACATTCGAGCCGCCCTCGAGTTTGCTGCCCTACGTGAGCATCGGTTGGCCGTTCCAGCGTGAAGCTGCTGTTCGATCAGAACCTTTCGCCTCGGTTGATCCGCCATCTCGAACCCTACTTCCCAAACAGTGACCATGTCCGCAACCTTGGGCTCGATGAGGCGACCGACCGCGTGGGACTACGCCCGAGACAATGACTTCGTCATCGTGTCGAACGATGACGACTTTAGACAGCTGGCCTTTCTACACGGTCCTCCGCCCAAGGTGATTTGGCTAAGGGTCAGCAACGGCCCCACCTCGATTGTTGAGCAGCTTCTGGCAACAAACGTCGCTGTGATCGCCGAGTTCACAGCATCTAGAAACGAGTCGCTGGGGTCCTCCCCGGGCCTGGGCATCGAAGGCGCTCAATCAGATGTACACGGTGCTCAACGAACCGCTGCGCACACGAGCCAAGGCTCTCCGCAGCGCTTTGATCATGTAAGCCCACAAGTTCTGACCACGTTGCTTGTGGTCTCTCAACGTTGGCGCTAAGGTCGTCCTATCTTGTTGGTCACTCTTATGAGTGGCTCGGGGCTCCCCGCAAAGGGAGCCCCTTTTGTATTCCGGAACGGGGGATGGCGGTGGATCGTTGTGTGCTGTTGGTCGACGCTGGCTATTTGTTTGCGCAAGGTGGCTTGGCATGTCATGGAACCAAAGCACGTCAATCACTGAACCTTGACCCAAATCGGCTCATTCAGGATTTGACCAAGCTCGTCACAGACCACTGCAAGCTGCCGATTCTTCGCACCTACTGGTACGACGGCGCAAAGCAAGGTATCCCAACGGCCGAGCACCACACTGTGGCGAAAGTGCCATACGTCAAACTCAGGATGGGTCGCATTAGCGGCGCTGGGCAACAAAAGGGCGTCGATGCCCTGATCTATCGCGACCTCATGACGCTCGCTACGGAGCGCGCCGTCACCGAGGCCTACCTG
>JAYTKG010000262.1:0-4157 GCA_043730435.1 Acidimicrobiia bacterium
CGATGGCGCCGCCTTTGTACACCTGCCGACCAAAGAGGTACTCGGGTTTCGGATTTCCAGTGGAACCACGCACGCGACGATCCTGCGTTGCTGATCGCCGGTTCTCTTCGGCCAATTGTTCGAGACCGGCCGGGTCGTCCCGGAATGTCCACAGCCAGTCGGCGTAGGTGGCGAAGCTCTCGTTGAGCCAGACATCGTTCCAGCGGATGGGTGACACCGCGTCTCCGAACCACTGGTGGGCAAGCTCGTGAGCCAGGAAGGCCTGATCGTCACCGCGCACGCCATGCATGTCGGCCGCGGAGAACATCGAGATGGTTTGGGTTTCCATGGCGAGATTGCGAACCGAGTCGGTGAACAACAGACCGTAGCTTTCGAACGGGTACGGGCCGAAGCGCTGACTGAAGAAGTCGATCATGGTCTCGGTGACTGGCAGGTACTCACCCTCGATCGACCAGAATGTGGGCTCGACCGATCGGAGCGGCAGGCCTGATGCCGAGGTCTTCTCCACGATACGGAACTGTCCGATAGCAACGAGCACCAGGTAGGTGGCCATAGGCTCGTTGGCCTGATACGAGAACGTTCGTCGGCCATCGCTTTCGGTGGTTCCCGCGAGTTTGCCGTTGGCTACGGCCGTGAGCGGCGTAGGTACGTCGATGTGAAAGTCGTACGTGGCTTTGTCACTCGGATGGTCGTTGGACGGGAACCAGTAGTGCGCGCCGCCCGGTTCGGCCAACGTGTAGGCCCCGCCGTTGGTGCGTAACCAACCGAGCGGCCGACCCACCGTGTCCTTGCCCTGCTCGGGCTTTCCGCTGTAGCTGATGGTCACCTGGAACGGTCCGGGTGCGATGACCGATGCGGGCACGATCGCCAGGTCGTCAAGGGCGCGGCTGAACGTTGCCGGCTGTCCGTTCACGTTGAGCGTGTCGATCGAGAAGCCGGTGAAGTCGAGGTGAAACGAAGCAAGTGGCTCGACCGCCGTGATGTCGAGCGTGGCGGTGCCCGCAAGCATCCCGTCGGTCGGCTGCCAGGCCAGGTTGAGATCGACGTGGGTGATGTCGATGCCAGCGTTCCCCAACTCGGGGTAGTACACATCACCCAACGTGGCCGCGGGATTCTCACCCTCCAGCACGGTGGTGGAAGTCGTCGGCGCAAGAGTGGAGGTCGGAGCGACGGTCGAAGCAACCGTGGCGACCGCGGTGACCGCCGACGACGACGCCGCCCGAGTGGCGGCGACCGCAACGGTGGTGGTTGCTGGGGTCGTGTCAGGTGGAGCGGAGACCGTTGATGACGAGCAACCCGCAAGGAGCAGCAGTACGACAACAAACGCCCGGCGGCTCACACCAAAACAGCCGCGAGTGCGCCCTCGACAATATCGATCGCGCCCTGGGTCAGATCGTCTCGTCGGACCGCCATGCCGCCTATGACTTCGGCGCCGCGGTGCTCAAGGATGCGGGTCAACTTGTCAACCACGTGACCGGGGTGCAGCGCGAAGGTGCAGAACGCAATGGTCTTCTTTCCGGCCAGCGTCGGCATGGCTTTCAGGCGACCCGAGCGGCCGGGCTTTTGCCCGATCAGAAACAGACCGTCGGTCCAGCTGCCAACGAACACCAGGTCGGCCTCGGACACGGCTTGTAAGTCGATATTCGTGATCGAGCTGACCGACGTTTCGATCCCCCGGCTACGCAGCTCCTCACCGATCTTGCCGGCCAGGGCTCGGGTGTTTCCGGTCATGCTCTCGTAAATCACGGCAGCCTTCATCACCTGAGTTTCGCACAAATGCAGCGTCGCCTTCCTGCTCCAAGGCTTCGGCTCAAAAGTCGTAGCGGATCAAGTTGAAACGGTCGCCCGAAGACTCAACCGTGTACATCGCTCTATCGGTAATCATCTGCTGCGAACTGCCCTGAAGGAGGTGAGCAGCGTGACCCAGGGTGGTGCTGGTGAGCTTGCCGACATCGTCGACACAGAGTTCGAGGAAGCGCGACGTTCCCTCCCCGCTGACCGTGCCGAGGACGCAAACGTGTCCAGGGCGGGGGCTCAATTCGTTAAAGCCGATGACCGCCGCATCAAGTTTGGCCCACGGCAGCAGGTTGGTCACGCCGATCGTTCGACCGTCGTTCAGCTTCAAGGGGACCAGTGAGCTCTCGGTGAACGTGCCACTAGCGAGCAACGGCATCTCCGGCGCTGCCGCCCGGTCTGCGTTTAGCCAGTTCGCATCGGGAAAGGTTCGTCCGGTCATGGCCCCGGAAGGGTCGACCCAAGGTTGCACGATGCCGATGACATCGCACTGAATCCCTGCCGGGCTCGGCCAGCAGCCGAAGTGTCCACCAGCGTCCGCTCGGGCAACAACAGTTCCAGCCCTGGGTCCAGTGGTCGGTACGGCCACGAGGCCTACCGGAGCCAAGCCGAGTTGGTCATACTGGAGGGTGTACAGCACCCGATCTGGTCCAATCATCCAAACGCCGTAGGGGTCGTTACCACTCGACGACGTCGGCAGGTATTCGGCTGGCAATTCGTACCGGGCCGCAGGCAGCGCTCCATAGGCGAAGAACTGGACGAAGTAATGATCACGGGCCTCGCTCGTGTAGCCGGCGTAGTAAATCCCGCCCTCCGGCGTCCGCCCGAGACCCGACTCGAACTCTCCGATAGCGGCACCGTCAAAGGTCGCGAGCACCGTGCCGTGCGACGGGCCAAGGGTGAGCGCATCGAACGTGATCTGCGGCTGCGTTGACGGGACCGAGGTAGTGGCGATCGGGACCGAGCTCTCAGTCGCCGACGTCGCTTGTTGCGTAGTTGTTGGTGACACGGTGGGGGCGAATGAAGTCGCGGCTGGCTCGGTCGTTGGGCTCGTGTTGATCTTGATGTCGGATGAGCCACGGTGGGTTAACGCAGCGATGCCTGCGATCAGCACAACGACCGCGGCCAAGAGTCCGATGAATTTCGACGAGCGACGAGAACCGAAGTGGATGTCACGCGGTGGAACGGTCAGCAGCTCAATTTCACCTGTCTGGCCCGTGGACGGTTCGCTGCCGTCCCCACCCATTTCACTTTGGGCCCGTTCGGTCAGAACACGTTGCCACACGGCCTCACGGTGAGTTGTATCAACGGATGTGGCCAGGGCGTCGAGAAGGGGGGTGATGTCGTCGGGCATGTCAGTTCGTCTCCGGTCGGAGTTGGCGAAGCGCCCGAACACCTCGGGCGATCAAGGATTCTGTGGCCTCAACACTGCGACCGAGCTTCTCGGCGATCTCGGGCACGCTGTATCCATCGATGTGCCGCAGCGCCACCGCGGCCCGCTGCTCGATGGGCAGATGCGCGAGTAACGACCGAGCAATATCAACGCCATCCAGGTCCTCAACAGGCCCGGTGACGGTGCTGCGGTCAGTCGCCTTGGCGAGGCGGGCATCCGCTCGGGACACGCTGCGAACATGGTTGAGAAAGTGGTTGCGGGCGACGGTGATGATCCATGCCGAATCCTGGCTGGCCAGCCGGCCAGCGCCCAGATGACGAGCCACCGAGACCATGACGTCCTGCACTAAATCCTCAGTCAGCGACTTGTCGCCCCAGCACATGCGCGACAGGTACGCCCAGGCTTGACCGTAGGCAACGTCATAGAACGCCCGCAGCTCATCCTGAGCCTCCCGGTTCAACACCGTCGTCTTGCGTTCATCCACACCTAGTTCAACACCGCCAGCTATCCATTTCCGTCGCGCCAGAAAGATATAGGGCTGGCAGAGCCGATGAGAGGCGACCACTCACCTTTACGCGCCGCGGCTCAGCGAACGGTAATGGTTCCGGGTTTTCCATCAATGACGTGGCCGATCACGACGGCACCCGGCAATTCGATGGCAACGCCGGAGGGGACACACAGCAGCAAACCGCCCGATGTCTGCGGGTCGCCGAGCACGGTTCGTTGCGCCTCGGTTGCGCCTTGCAGCGCAGTGCCCACGAAGTCGAGATTTCGCCCGGTGCCGCCGGGTGCCATGTGTGACGCAATCAATTCGTGGACGCCCGGCAGGAGTGGCAGTGCCTCGAAATCAATGGTGGCTGCGGCGCCGCTGCCCTTCAACAGCTTGTGGAGATGACCGACCAGCCCGAAACCGGTGACGTCGGTGGCACAGCGAACGCCCGCCGCTCGCGCCGCATCTGACGCGGCTTTA
>JAYTKG010000263.1:0-10642 GCA_043730435.1 Acidimicrobiia bacterium
TTTTTGCAGCTGCATTGCTGCACGATGTCGAAGTTCTTGAGCGACTTAAGGCCTATCGCCTGCAACGTCACGATGACGCTGCAGGCAGCGTGCTACCTCCCGCATGACCCCCGACCCGATTCTTCCGCCCGCCATGCTCGGCGTACTTGGGGGCGGTCAACTCGGCCGCTACTTCGTGATGGCAGCGCGCACCATGGGGTATCGCACCATGGTGCTCGAACCCGATCCGTTCGCTCCGGCCGGCGCGGTGGCCGACGTGCACCTCATCGCCAACTACGACGACGCCACGGCCCTGGCCACTATGGCCTCACAGTGCGCCGTCGTGACGACGGAGTTCGAAAATCCGCCGGCCGGGGCGTTGGCGCAGCTCGCCACACAAACGCACGTGCGACCTTCGCCCACCGCCATCGAGATCACGCAGGACCGGCGGGCGGAGAAACACTTTCTTACTCAAGCAGGTGTTCCCGTTGCCCCCTATGCCGTTGTCGAAACCGATGATGATTTAGTGAATCACGGGGTGACTCTGCCCGCCATCTTGAAGACGGCGCGCATGGGCTACGACGGCAAAGGTCAAGTCGTTGTGCGGAACCAAGATGAGCTGGAAGTTGCGTGGCGAAAGTTTCATCAAGTGGCCTGTGTGCTCGAACAGAAGCTGTCGCTCGACGCTGAAGTCTCTGTCGTGCTGGCCCGCGGAATCAATGGACTGACGGCCGTTTTCCCCACCGCTGCGAACGTGCACTTCGATGGCATCCTCGATATCACCACCGTGCCCGTCGACGCGCCCGGTGCAAACGAGCTAGCGCTCGCCATCGCAGTGGCACTCGACTATGTGGGCGTGCTCGCCGTCGAAATGTTTCTCGTCGATGGACGCCTCATCGTGAACGAGCTCGCGCCACGACCGCACAACAGCGGCCACTGGACGCTCGATGCAGCAGCCACCAGTCAGTTCGAGCAACAGGTCCGTGCCGTGTGCGGCTTGCCACTGGGCGACGCATCGCTCCTGGCCCCGGCCGTCGCGATGGCGAACCTGCTCGGTGACGTGTGGGGCCAAGGCCAGCCCAACTGGCACGCTGCGCTCTCCGACCCCGGCGCGCACCTCCATCTCTACGGAAAGCTTGAACCCCGCCCCGGTCGCAAGATGGGCCACCTCACGGTCCTGGCGCCAACAACCTCCGAAGCGACTACTCAGGCCAAGGCGTTGCGCCAATTAGCGCGCAACGAATAACCCTGTCCGCTTACACGATGGTGGAACGAAACTTTTGCATGAGATGCGGGCCAGCTTTGATCGGCTCGTATCGGGGACTTTCGCCCTGTGGCAAGCATGACGCCAGACACTCGATTGAGGCATCCCAATTGGCGTTGTGGAAGAACGCAATCGACTGACGACGATCTTGAGTCGGGACAACCCGGTGCATGGTTGATCGCCATTGATCATTGGTCCAACGGGCCATGGCGTCGCCCAGATTCACCACGAACGAACCAGGCTCGAATGCCACGTCCACCCACGATCCGATGCGGTCCTGCACCTGCAACCCCGGCTGGGTCGGGTCAGCCAACAACACGGTAAGGGTGCCGTAGTCGGTGTGGGGCGAGGCGCGCTGCTGACCTTTAGCGCGCGTTCCGGTCACGGCGGGATAGTTGATCATGCGGAGCGCACTCGTATGCCTGTCGATCAGAGGCTCGAAGTGGTCTGCGGGAAGTTCGAGCGCCTCCGCCATCATTGACAAAAGTCGGGCGCAAAGGTCGGCCATGGCGACGAAGTACCGTTCGCTTGTCGTTCGAAACTTCGGCAGCAGCGCGTGGTCCGGCCACAGATTGGGGGACCACGCTGACAACTCATCTGGATCGAGGAACTCGTGCGTTGGCGACGTGATCGGGCCGACGGTGTAGGTCTCTTTGAGGTCTGGCGGATTCGTCTCGCCGACACTGGCGGAGAGCTGCTCATAAGCGAAGGGTGCGTACCCGTAGGGATACCCGCGTGTCGGCATGGCCACCGTCGTCTTCTGCTCAAGGGGCAAGTCGAAGAACGATTGAGTCACCGCCCACTGCTGGTCTATCAACATCGGCGAAACGTCGTGGCCGGACACAATCAGGAACCCAATGGAGGAGGCGGCTTCGGCAATCTGCTCGGCCGCACGCGCACTGCGCAGGTCGACGGTGGGAACACAAGGCGACACCATGCCGTCACGCTAGACCAGCCGAGAATCGCGCTCCGTATGACCTTCGGTCGACTCGTGTGCTCGTAGCGCGGCGATGACCGGACCGAACTCGTCCAGCGTCCGGACGCCGAAGTAGGTGATGCCCCAACGCTCGCGGTGGCCGATGATCTGATCGACGATTTCATCGACAGTTCCGACCAAGAGGTACGGCGTCTGTGCGGCATGGTCCAACGTAAGTCCCTCGACTCGGTTGGCGATCTCCGCGTACTTCGCATCTCGATCGTCGGTCACCTCTGCGATCTGCACGAGTGCGTTGAGTTCCAATGATCGAGGTGATTCGCCAGCTCCGACGCGGATCTGTTCAACCTGCAGGTCGAGGTGCGCTGGGTCCCACTTCACCCTGTGGCTATGACCGTCCTCGCGGGTCTTCCCTAGCCCCTGCAGGCCGATGATGTCGGCGTGCGCGCCCGCATGCCCGAGGAGGCCGGGGCCATTGCCGGCGACCATGATCGGCAAACGTTTCTGCACACTTCGATCGAGCTGGGCACCACAGATCTGATAGTGCTCACCGTCGAAATCAACCAGCTCACCATCGAACAGTCGGCGCAGGATCTCAACGCTTTCCGCCAACCTTTCTTTGCGAACTCGCGGCCGATCCTGCTGTAGGCCTACGTGGTCGTACTCTTGTGGGGTGTGACCTGCGCCGATGCCAAGTTCGAATCGACCGCCCGACAAACGGTCGAGGGTGACGGCTTCCCACGCCAACTGCACGGTGTTGCGCATGTCGTTGTTCAGCACGTACGTGCCCACCCGTATGTGGGTCGTGGCTTGGGCCATCGCCGCCAGCGTTACGAGAGGTGAGATTCCCGGCCCGACATGATCGCTGAGCAACACGACATCGAACCCAAGTTCCTCCGCCCGTTGCGACACGCGAACCGGGTCGTGTTCGTGTTCTGGGTTGAGCTGGAATCCGAACCGAATAGTGCGTTTCGTGCTGTCCATTAGCCCATGATAGCAATTGCTAGCAACTTGCTATCTCGGCTAGATTCGGACCATCGCTGATGAACGCATTGCTCTCTTCGTTCGTGTTCCTGCGGCCACAGCCTTGCGTCTCGAAGAAGTTGTGCGTGCGGCCGGTCGGTCGAAGCAGGATCTTGTCACCGACTTCATCGACCTCCAGCTCGTCGCCCGTGATGGTGTGTCGGCCAAAGATGTCAACGCAGACATTCTTACGACAGAGGAGGTCTGCGCTTTCCTTCGAGTCGGCCTGGCGGCGGTAGAGGAACGACTTCGCGCGGGCGACATTCCGGCCCGCCGATTTGGTGTCGAGTGGCGCTTCTCAAAGGCAGCAATTCTGCGCTGGCTCGACGGTAACGACACCAGCGACCACCGCGCCATCGGCTACCAGCGCGGGTCTGACTAGGACGCCGAAATCTGAGATCAGCGGCCTCCCGCCGCCGCATTCGGCCGCAACCCTCCAACTTGCCACTGTTTACCTCCCAACCTCAGGCGTTGCTCTGCGTTCTGGCCCCTCCTGGCCTTGGGTTGGGAGGTAAACGAGAGCGAGTTGGAGGGTCGCTGAGTCGTTGTGCTCGTTGGTGATCGGCTGGCTCCAACACCGGTGCGCCGAGGTTTGAAAGGTCGTGCCAAACGACGTCGACACGGCTCTCGTCCCAGTCGAGCAGCCACACCCGGTCGTGGTCATCGATTCGGATGTTCGATGCATTCGGATCCCCGTGGATGAGTGAGATCGGCACGTCGACAAACTCCTCGAATATGTCAATCAGCAGCGCCGCAGTCTCACTGGGCACCTGATCCAGATCGGCGTCGACCGATTGTCGATGGGTGACCAACTCTGATACCACACAGCAATCCGGCCGCTGGTCGGCGTCCCGACAATCGTCGTGCAGTCGCACGAGCTCGGCCGCTACCAACGTCCAGTCAGCGTCGGACGAAGGCTCGCGTCCGTCGACCCAGCGCTGCACGACGATGCCGTCGTGCATCAGTGAACCGCCGGACGTCGCAATCGGTTCGGCAACATGAAAACCCCGTCGGGCAAGTTCGACAAGCAGCTCGAGTTCCCACTGCAGTGACGCCGGAGACCGCCCCGATCGGCGCACAGCAACCGGGGTATCTCCGATCATTCCCGACCACACCTCGTTGCGATGTCCACCCGTGAGTCGTTCCACGAGCCGCAACCCACTCCACTCGGTCGTCGACAACATCACCCTCACACGTTACGGCGACATGGCGGCCGGTTGACCTCGGCGGATCAGTGTGACCCGCCGCCTCAACGCGCAGTGCGCTAGTTGCGCTGTTGAAGGCGCTAGTCGGGTGGGGGCGGGTTGGGCCAGGGTGGCGGGGACCAGCGTGTGGCAGGCGGGTCAGCGGCTGCGGGAGCGTCGGTGGCGAAGGCGAACTCGTTGGCCGGCGAAGCGAGCTCGGCGGCTTCCGAGGCGAGGCGGCGATGGCGGCGTTTGCGTCGGCTGCGCAGCAAGAGGATGCAGAGAATCAGGACCGCGAGCAGCCCCGCTCCGGCACGAGTGGCGGTCTGGCGGACTTTAGCCCGGCCGGCTTTCTCGGCACCACCAAGCAGCGCGGCGACATTGTCAGCCTGAGTGGTTGCATCGTCCAGGCGACCTTCGTTGAACGCAGCGCGAGCGGCTTCGAAATCGACATCAGGGGTCTGATCCCGCAGGCCGACGCGCTGGTAAAAGTTCCGTGGCGCGACCACGAGGGGCTGTATCGCAGCCAGGCGACGGATGGCCGAAAGTTGAGCCTCAAGGACCTTGTCCATGTCATCAAACGACGTCAGTGCGCTGGCCGACTCAAACATTTTCTGCAGATCGGCCTTCACCGTCAGGTTGTTGGCCGCGGCCTCTGCATCAAGAGCATCGCGTCGAGCGAGGGTCGCCTTGGCTCGAGTCGTGAACTCGGTGACGTCGGCGAACTTCCAGTCACTCATCCATGCAGGGACCACCGCGGGCATCGCCCAACTTCCAATGGCCTGTTTGAAATTCGAGTACGCCGAGCGCGCTGCGGCTCGCACGCTCAAACCCTCGGCCTGACTCGGTGTCAGCACGTACGTCTTGAACAGATCTTCGGCCTTGGCTGAACCGCCGACTTCCTGCACCAGATCGAGCAGGCGCTTCCAGTCAGTCGGCTGTGTAGTACGCACCGGTTCGCCCGACCCTTGATACGAGTTGAGTTGCTTCACGATTGAGTCATAGACCCCGGCCATCTTCGGCGTGTCGATCTCCTTGAGCAGTTCGTGGAAGACGTGGTACGAGGTGTTATAGCCATAGTGCTCCTGTGCCTCGTCGGCCTTCGTCTTGCGGCCGTTCGGATTGCTCCACGTGGTCAGCGGCTGAGCGCCTTCGCCCTTCACATCGACAGCCTCTGGGTCCTTGGGCGCTTGCTTGAGGAGCGCCTGGGCGCGGCTGGAGTATTCCTCGGCCAGACCTTCACTCATCCACCGGTCGGCGAAGTAGGTGCGGTTGAACCACGAGTGTGCCAGCTCATGCAGCACGACGTGGTCGTTGAGTTCTTCGCCGACCTCGATCACGCTGTTCTTCGGTTGAAACCAACCGGCGGCACCGTAGAGGTACGGCGTCGTAGCCTCTATGACTTCGAGGCTCTTGATCAGCAGTGGCTCATCGATCAATGTAGCAAGCGCCGGTACACCGTCTCGAACGTCCTTGGTGGCGAAGTCTGCCCATGCCGTGTCGCCAGGCCACGATCGAACCCCGACCGACACCCCAGCGGTCTCCACAGGGGTGCGCACCAGCGCCTCATCGTTTCGTGCCGATACGAAAGCGAACCACTTGACCGGATCGGCGATGTTTTCCTCGTCGTAGCTGATCTTTCCGCTTGCGCTTGAACCAGCCTTCATCTTGGCACCGAAGAACTCCACGTCCAACGTTGTTGGGGCGACCACGTGCACCGACACGTCGCCCTCGTCGCCTTGGCCGATGGCGTAAAATGATGCGTAGGCGGCGTTTACTCGCTCATCGCTTTCCGTCGTGCGGGGTGCCTCCCCGGCAATGTCGTAGGCGACGATGATCACTCTCGTTTGACCGTTGTAGAGATTGGGAAAGTTCACGGTGAGCCGCTGCAGGTCGGGCACGTCATCTCTGGCTGAGATCTCGACCTGGAGCGCATTGCCGTCACTCGTCGCAGTGACGTTGGTGGCCGAGTGGGGTATGGCGCTGGTGTGGGCGTAGAAGTAATAGTCGGTGATCACCCGACCCGATGTCGTTGACCCCTTAGTGTTGGTGAGCGTGTACTCCGCTTCGACATGAACCGCGCCATCCGCGCCGATGTCGTAGGTGGTGTCACTGGAAGTATCAAGGCCGTCGCGAGCGAACGCGGCAGTGGAACCACCCAGCACGAGCACAACGACCATGCATGCCGCTGCCAGCCACCGCGTCGGTCGACACCGGTGGCTTGTTTCCGCTCCCAGACTTCGCCGTTTGTGCACTAATAAACGTTACTTCGATCGCCCCTCTGTCCAGGGTTGGGTGTGGTTTTTGTAAACATTCGATACGATCCCTACTAATACACCGGTGAACGGTTACCTTGCGTAGTGAGCCGGAGCATTTCTGTAGTAGCCCGTATGGATACCGGGTTCAAAAGGAGGCCAGCCGTGAAAAGTGCCAAGCGTCTGATCATCGGCGGGTTCCTGATGCTCATTCTTGTCGTGTGGTCCCCGGCTGCCGCCCGGGCCAACGGCGTGAGCACATGGACAAATAGTTGGTGTGGACCCTCATCCACATGGAGCGGGCTCGTTGGCTTGAACAACGACTACCCGGGGCCCGCCACAGTCACCGGGCTCACGGTCTCAGGCGGCGTGACGTTGTCCAACATCACCGTGGGACAGGCCATTGGTTTCTTTGAACAGGGCAATATCGAGGGCACCGCCACCGGTCTGCCGATGTCACTTGCGTCCTTCACAGTCACGATCACGCTCGCCGTGCCTGGGGGCGGCTCCGTGTCGCGAAACATGACGGTGAACCGACTAGCCGATTGTAACGGCGTGGCCGAAACGACACCGACAACGTCAGCGACCACAACAAGCACCACCACGACAAGCACGACGACGGCACCGCCGCCGGGGGCAACGAACGTCTCGAATCCCACGACGACACCTACATCGACACCCACCTCAAGCGCGACGTCGGGGCCGCAGTCGATCGCGCCAGCCGCCCCGGTTCCCTCGAAGCCCAGTGTGCTCGGTGTTAGCGTGATCCCGTCGCCCGCAGCCGTCTCGGCTCTGCCAAAGACTGGCGGCCAGAGCACGCTAGCAGTGAGTGTGGTTGCCGCAGCCACGGTCGCAATCGGTGTAAGTCTTCTGTCTATCGCTCGCATCGGCCGGTCGGCGAAGCCTTAAAAGCCGCATCCACAGAGGCGGGCCTCCGGCGATTCGGACGTCCGGAGGAACTCTGCCACACCCCTCCCGTAGTGTCCTGCCCATGCTGACCACCACCGCCGAAGCCGATCGCCACCTAGGTGATGTACTCGCGGCGCTGGCGGGGCCGGCTGCCACGGCGCGTGACGATCAAGCCCAGGCGGTACGGGCGCTTGTGGTCGACGGAGCGCGGGTGCTCGTCGTGCAAGCCACCGGTTGGGGGAAGTCGGCGGTGTATTGGGCGGCAACGTCGGCGCTGCGGGCGGCCGGTTCTGGCCTCACTTTGGTTGTCTCGCCGCTTCTCGCCTTGATGCGTGATCAGGTGTCGGCGGCGGAACGGGCAGGCCTCAGCGCGGCAACCATCAACTCCACCAACATCGAAGAGTGGGATGGCGTGTTGGCCGCGGTTGATCGCAACACCCTCGATGTTCTGCTGGTCTCCCCTGAGCGGTTGGCGAATCCGCGCTTCGCTTCACGCTTGCCGACATTGCTGGCGAATACCGGCATGGTGGTGATCGACGAAGCCCATTGCATCTCTGACTGGGGGTTCGACTTCCGTCCCGACTACCAGCGGCTCGCCCGGCATCTTCTTACCCTTGCGCCAGGTACACCCGTGCTCGCTACCACCGCCACCGCGAATGCCCGCGTCACCGACGATGTTGCCCATCAGCTAGGCGACAGCACGGTCACCTTTCGCGGCAGCCTGGCCCGAACGTCGCTGCAGCTATCGGTCGTACCCGGCCTGGGTTCGCTCGAGCGGTGGGCGTGGGTTGCTGATGCGTTGGACCAGACCGATGGGTCGGGCATCGTCTACACCCTTACCGTTGCCGAGACCGAACGCCTCGCCGCGTTCTTGTCGTCCACCGGTCACGCGGTTGCCGCCTACTCCGGCCGGTTGGAAGCCGGCGAACGCATCGAGGTAGAAGATCGTCTGCGGTCCAACGACCTCAAGGCCGTGGTGGCAACCTCGGCCTTGGGGATGGGGTACGACAAGCCAGACCTCGCGTTCTGCATTCACGTGGGTTCCCCGGCGTCACCCGTTGCGTACTACCAGCAGATCGGTCGCGCCGGCCGTGCCCTCGACAACGCGCTCGGGGTGTTGTTGCCGTCCGAAAGCGACGAACCGATCTGGGAGTATTTCGCCACCGCCTCCATACCTGAGCCGGACAATGTCGACCGCGTCATGGGCGTGTTGAACAACGGCCCGGCCTCTGTCGCCGCGCTCGAGAACGTGACGGGCCTGCGCCGCAACCGGATCGATGCGCTGCTCAAGCTACTGGCCACCTACGAGGTGGTTGAAAAGCAGGGAACCGAGTGGTGTGCCACGGGGGAGACCTACGTGCACGACCATGCCAAGTGGTCGGCTTTGCGAGCCATGCGGAACAAGGAAGCCAATGTCATGCGCGCCTACGCATCAGGCCAAGGCTGTCTCATGCAGTTCCTGCAGATCGCCCTCGATGATCCTGAGCCCGCACCGTGCGGACGTTGTTCGGTCTGCACCGGCGTACTGCCGGCACCGGGTGCTCAACCGACCGACGCGTCTATGGCCGCGGCAAAACAATTCGCCCGAACCGCCACGGTCGTACTCGAACCGCGAAAGCTGTGGCCTGCTGGCATTCCTGGTCGCAAGGGTCGCATCGTCGGCTGCGAGGAAGGCCGCGCCCTGGCCTTCGCCGATGACCCGGGCTGGATCGACGAACTACGCCAGTTGGCCCTCGGAGATGGCCCGATCGACAGTGTCGTGGCCGATGGACTGGTCGCCGTGCTGAGCCGCTGGCGAACCCAGTGGCCCGCCCGCCCCGTTGCCGTCATACCGATTCCATCTCGGCGGCACCCGTTGCGAGTGCGCACGATCGCCGAACACATCGCTCAAATTGGAAAGCTGCCGCTGCTCGACGCGCTTGTCGCAACGGGTGCCGCTCCATCCACCGACACCGCCTCCGGCGCACGGGTAACCGCGCTCGCCACCGGCCTCGCGTTGCGGGATGACATCGCGGTTCCCGCTGGCCCGGTCTTCCTGGTCGACGATACGTATCGCAGCGGTTGGACCATGACGGTAGCGGCGGCGCTACTGCGCTCGGCCGGTGCAACCGTCGTGCTGCCGCTCGTCGTCCACCAGCTGCCGTAACGCTCAAGCATCAATAGCATGGACACGTAACATACATCGACGTATCATACATTCGTGAGATTCGTTGGAAGATCAGCCCTGGTTGCTTCGCTCAACGAATCGTTCGGTCAGGTCGCTTCCTCCGGGTCAGGGAAGATGGTCATTGTGCGGGGCCGTCGGCAGGTCGGCAAGTCTCGACTGTTTACCGAGTTCATTGGCCGTTCGGGCTGCCGCCACGTGTTCTTCACCGCAGTGAAGTCGGCCACGCTCGCGGCTCAGCTCGACGCATTTCGTCGCGAGGTCCACGAGTCGATTCCGAGCCTGCCCGAGGCAAGCGCGCTCTTCGCGTCGACGCCGTCGAGTTGGACCGACGTCTTCGGCCGCCTCCGATTGGCTGCGCAGTCGGGGCCGATCGTCGTCGTTCTCGACGAGTTTCCTTGGGCCGCTGCCGCTGACCCGAGCCTCGAAGGGTCACTGCAGGTCGCATGGGATCGCTACCTGCAGCATCTACCGGTCCTGCTCATCCTGATCGGCTCCGACCTTGCGATGATGGAACGGATTGTCGAACACGACCGCCCACTCTTCGGACGCGGACAGGAGATGATCGTGCGGCCGTTCAACCCGGCCGAAGTGGGATCGGCGGTCGGGAATCCGGCGGCCACGAAAGTGTTCGACTCGTATCTTCTGACGGGCGGGTATCCAAAGCTCGTCGACGAGCTCGATCGTGCCGGCAGCATCGAGCGCTACCTGGCCGAAGGGCTCAGCGATGAGAACTCAAACCTCGTTATCGTCGCGCAGCGGTCGCTTGACGCCGAGTTTCCACCCGAGGCCCAAGCCCGCCGAGTGTTGACCGCGATCGGTGGCCAAGAGATCGGGCCCGCCACCTTTTCGACCACGGTCGAACGACTCAGCGAAGGCGCCACCGGGGGGACCGCTCTCTCCCGGGCGCTACAGCTTCTTGCCGACGAC
>JAYTKG010000264.1:0-4137 GCA_043730435.1 Acidimicrobiia bacterium
GCTTCACGACCGAGCTTCACCGTCGCTCCCCCGTTCATCGATCAAGTGCGGGCAAGGCGCTGGCGGCGTTTCTCCCTGCCGTTGCTGCTGCTCGTATCAAGGCCGGATTGAAACCTTTCACGGGGCACACCATCGTGGTGCCGCGTTTGTTTCTGGAGGAGTTGGAGAAGGTTCGCCAGCGTGGCTACGCCATAAGCGTCGACGAGAACGAAATGGGGCTGTCGTCCATCGGAGTGCCGGTGCGCTCGGAACCGGGCGGCCCAGTCATCGCGGCAATGTCTATGGCAGGCCCGACCTTGCGCGTGATTGGTAACCACGAAGCTCACCACGCCAAGTTGCTCATGCAGGCGGCCGAACGGCTGACCCTTGCGTTGCGAGCCGGGCAGATCAGCCTGCCTGCCGCCCGACCAGCCCGGGCCGCAAAAGCCTGACCGACTCCCATCGTTCTTGCTGGTGGAACGGCTCTGATAGGACGGACGACGCAAGGCGATTAATGTCCAGCCATGCGCGCTGCAGTGTTATTCGAGGGGACCGACCAGCTGGAAATTCTCGAGGTTGAGCACGATGATCCGCGTGGTCGCGAGATCCTGGTGCACACCCACGCGGTCGGTCTGTGTCACAGCGACTATCACGTCATGGACGGCACGCTGGACCGTCCCCGGCCGATGATTCCGGGCCACGAAGCTGCCGGCGTGGTGCTGGCGGTTGGCCCGAAGGTCACGTCGGTGAGCGTTGGCGACCACGTGGTCACCTGTCTGGTGATGGGGTGCCGAGAATGCCCCGCGTGTGAGGCTGGTGTACCTACGCAGTGCACCCAACCGGCGGCAACCAAGCGGCCCGCAGGCGAGCCGCCGCGGTTGACACTGAACGGCAAGCCGATCGGCGTTATGTCCAACATCGGCGGGCTGGCCGAACGGATACTGCTTGACGAACGAGCGGTCGTGGTCGTGCCCAAGGATCTCGATTTCACGCTCGCTCCCCTCTTCGGTTGTGCCGTGGTGACCGGCCTGGGGTCGGTGCTGAATGTCGCGAACGTGCAACGCGGTGAAACGGTTGCGGTGATTGGTTGCGGCGGTGTGGGGCTCAACGTCATTCAGGGCGCACGCATTGCTGGCGCCAGTCGCGTGATCGCTATCGATCGCAACCCGCACAAGTTCGACCTCGCTCGCCGTCTGGGAGCAACGGACACGATCGACGCCAGTGCCGGTGATGCGGTTCTCGCCCTGCGCGAACTGGTAGGCGCTGGCGTGCACCACGCGTTCGAAGTAGTCGGTCGCGAGGCCACGGTGCAGCAAGCACTCGATATGGCGGCGCCTGGTCATGCCGCGTACCTGCTCGGCATCTTCCCCGATAAGGGCACGGTCACGTTGCCGACTACGGCGTTTCGTCGCGGTAAGTCGATGGTCGGAGTCTTCATGGGCTCCACCCAGCCCCTTATCGACATTCCCCGCTACATCGACATGCTGACCGCTCGCCAGCTTGACGTAGAGTCCATGGTGTCAAGCGTCCTGACACTTGATGAGGTCAACGACGGCTTTGCCGCCATGGCCAGGACCGACGGCGCACGCACCGTCATTCGTTTCTAGCCGGAGGGGAACCACCATGAAACTCACTGCCGCTCAGCACAAGAAGGCATCCAAAGCGCTGTTCGACGCTCACTTGGCAGGGGGCCAAATCGACTCGGTGTCCACCAAACATCCGAATGCCGACGTCGAAGACGCCTATGCCATTGCGCGCGGCGTGGTTGATCTCAAGGTGAAGTCCGGCCGGGTGATAAAAGGCCACAAGATTGGTCTTACCTCCAAAGCCATGCAGGCCATCACGCTGGCCGAGGAGCCCGACTACGGCACGCTTACCGATGACTACTTCCGCTACGAAGGTGCAACCGTGCAACGGTCGGAGATGAACAATCCGCTGGTCGAAGTTGAGATCGCGTTTGTCATGAAGCACGCGCTAAAAGGCCCTGGCGTAAACGCAGCCGATGTCATCAGCGCCACCGACTACATCTTGCCGTGCCTTGAGATTGTCGACAGCCGTCAAAAGCGCGGCGGCCCCGGCCCACTTGTCGACACTATCGCCGACGCTGCATCGTGCGGCTTTGTAGTGCTCGGTGGCAATCCGCGAAAGCTGCATCAAGTCGACGTTCGTCGCATCGGTGCGGTGCTCCTCATCAACGGATCACAAGAGCAAAGCGGCGTTGGCGCCGCTGTCATGGGCAATCCCATCAGCTCGGTCGCCTGGCTTATCAACAAACTGGCCCAGTTCGGTGTGGGTGTCGAGCCGGGGCAGACCATCTTGTCGGGATCATTTCTCAAGGCCATACCCTTCGGCGCCGGAGACACACTGACGGCCATCTTCGACACCCTCGGGGAAGTCACTCTCGCAGTAGCAAAGGACTGACGTGCCCGCCACCGAGGAAGTTGTACTTGCAACTATTCAGCGGGTACTCAAGCCAATCCAGCAGTTTGTTCGCGGTTGGATGACCGGTGACGAAACCGAACAGTTAGCCGAACATCTCGGCCTGAGAGACGGCAACGACGTCTGGATCGTCGGTCGGGCGGGCGTGTTGGGGAACGGTGATGCCGACGTTGCGGCCGCAGGTCTTGGCTTCCTGGGGCGCGCCGGAGTACGTGCCGCATGGGAATCTCTTCCGGTTGGTGTAACGCCACTTCTGGTCGCCCACCAGTACGCCCAGCTCTGTGCGACATGGGGTTCGGAGGTGCTAGCTGCGTTCGACCCGGCCCGCATGGCTCGCATGGACGAACTCGGGCGCCGCATCATCAACGCCGCCGACGGCGCTCTCGGTCCGGTCTTCGCTGGCTGGCGGGCCATGCCGCAGCCGACCGAGGTGGGTGCTCGTGCGGCTTTGACCATGCACGTACTGCGCGAGCTCCGTGGTGGGGCCCACATCGCAGCGGTACTCGCCAGCGGTATCACGCCACTTGAAGCAGTGCTTGCGTCCCCGGCACCAGCGCCCCGGCACGGCCCCGGCTGGGCCGAGCATCTGAAGTGGGCGGGCCCGTTCCCCGAAACATCCGACGCTATGCGAGCCGCTCGCATGTCGGCCGAAGCGCTCACATCCCGCATGTTGATCCCGGCCTTCTCTGCCCTGTCGGCAGCCGAACTGGAAGAGTTTGGCGAGCTGGCCGAAACCACCCGCAACGCCATCGACATGTGATGCCATGAAGTACGGAACGATGTTCAGCCACGCCGAGATCGGCAACGATCCAGGCGTCATCCGCAACTACGTCACCGCCCTCGACGAAGCCGGACTCCACTTTCTCACCGCACCCGAGCATGTCATCGGCGGACATCCCGATCGTCTTCGGGGTAAGGTCGTACATACCTACGACAAGCCGTACCACGAGCCCTTCGTGCTGTTCGGCTTTATCGCCGGAGTAACCCGACACATCGAGCTGGCGACCTCCATTCTCATCCTGCCTCAGCGGCAGACCGCACTGGTTGCCAAGCAGGCAGCTGAGCTTGATCTGCTCAGCGGCGGGCGGCTTCGCTTGGGTATTGGCACCGGCCGGAACTGGATGGAGTACGAGGCACTCAATGTCGAGTTCGCGGAGCGCGGCGAGCGGATGGAAGAACAGGTCGACGTGTTACGTCGGTTGTGGACCGAAGAGTTGGTCACCTTCGACGGACGCTGGCATCACCTTGATCGCATGGGTCTCAACCCCATGCCCGTGCAACGGCCGATCCCGATCTGGATGGGTTCCTTCGTCGGCAAGGTGGTGGAGAAGGTGATCAGACGGGTCGGCCGCACGGCCGATGGTTGGATGTGCCAGATGCAGCCCGGTGACGACATGACCGCCGTCGTGAATCGCCTGCGCGGCTACGCCCGTGACGCCGGTCGAGACCCCGACATGCTCGGCGTCGAGGGGGTCGCTAGGGTAAAACCGGGCGAGAGTAGCGAGCAGTGGCTCGCTACCGCTGAGGCGTTTGCGGCCAGTGGAGCGACCCATCTGAAGGTGATGCCCGTCGGCTTCGCATCCCCCGACGAGATGTTGGCGGTTGTCCTTGCATGGCATGCCATTGTCAGCGACTGACGGGAATACTCAGTCCTGCGCCCTCTGTTCGTTCGCCGTGTGGCACAGTTCTGTTGTGCATCGATATCGGCGTCTGGTTGGT
>JAYTKG010000265.1:0-8922 GCA_043730435.1 Acidimicrobiia bacterium
GTCCAGTCGCTGGACGTGCATTTGGGGCATGGGCTGCCAAGGCATCCTCGATCGACTGGCGCCCGAACTGAAGCAAGGCTGTTGCTCGGTCGGCGCCGAATGTTTCGATGAGGGTGATGCCCTCGATGTCGTGGCCAACGCCGCATGCATCCCCGAGGGAATGTGGCAGCTTCAAACCGACGAACCGCTCGAACGGCGTGAGAACGGCCGCTGGCATACAAAGGTTGTCGACGGCGCCTGCGTGTTCTTCAATCGACCGGGCTTTGAGGCGGGGGAGGGCTGCGCGTTACATCTCGGCGCAGTGTCGCTCGGCGAACGTCCGCTCGACTGGAAGCCCGATGTCTGCTGGGAAGTGCCACTGCACGTCTCGGTGGAAGACGGCGTGAACGTCGTGCGGCCGTGGGCCCGGCCCGACTGGGGCGACGATCCGCCCGCCTGGTGGTGCACCGAACGTGACAGTGGCGCGTTCGTCGGCCATCAACCCGTGTATCTCTCCCTGGCCGACGAACTCCGCGAAATGTGCGGCGATTCGGTCTATGACGGCCTGGCCCAGTACCTCAACCGCACCCTGAAACGAAACCTTCTGTAGCGCTAACGGGAACGGCCTGTTTGCCGAAACGGTTGGTTTTTGGCACCCTTACGGAATGGCTTCTTACGTCGCGCCCGTACGGGACATTCGATTCGCCCTTGATGTCCAGGCGAATCTCGCCGACGTCTTGGCGCTGCCCGGCTTCGAACACGTTGATTCTGGAACCGTTGATGAGTTACTCGGTGAATACGGCCGCTTTTGTGAGGAAGTTTTTGCGCCACTCAATCGCAGCGGCGACATGGTCACATCCACCTACGATCCGACCACCAGCAAGGTCACGACCGCACCCGGATTTGTCCACGCGTACCAGCGGTACATTGACGCCGGGTGGAACGCGGTTCCGTTCGATCCGGCTCACGGCGGCGGCGGCTTCCCATGGGTCATCAACCTGGCCATGCAGGAGATGATGAACAGCTCGAACCTCGGCTTTGCACTGTCGCCGCTGCTCACCCAGGGAGCGATCGACGCGCTCACACACCTCGGCAGCGAGGAGCAACAGGAGACGTATCTGCGCAAGATGGTGAGCGGCGAATGGACCGGCACCATGAACCTCACCGAACCGCAGGCGGGTAGCGACGTTGGCGCGCTGACCACCAAGGCCGTCCCGGCCGGTGACGGCACCTATCGCCTCGTCGGTCAGAAGATCTTCATCACTTACGGCGATCACGATATGACAAGCAACATCATCCACCTAGTGCTGGCTCGTATCCCGGGCGCACCGGCCGGCACCAAGGGCATCTCGCTGTTCATCGTGCCGAAGTTCCTGGTGGACGACAACGGGAACCCGGGCGCAGCCAACGACGTACGATGTGGCAGCATCGAACACAAGCTCGGCATCAAGGCCAGCCCCACCTGCGTCATGGCCTACGGCGACAGCGGCGAGGGTGCGGTCGGCTACATGCTCGGCCAGGAGAACGCCGGTATGCGTGGCATGTTCATCATGATGACCAACGCCCGTCTTTCGGTCGGGGTGCAAGGCCTCGCTATTGCCGAGCGCGCCTACCAGGATGCGGTGCAGTACGCGATGGAACGGGTGCAGGGTCGCGTGGTTGCCGGCGATGCAGGGGCCACCATCATCGGCCACCCCGACGTGCGTCGCATGCTGCTACTGATGAAGAGCCAGATCGAGGCTGTGCGCGGGCTCACCTACCTGAATGCGCAGGCGCTCGACACTTCCCGCCACCATCCCGACGCCGATGTGCGCCAACGGGCATTTGAACTGGCCGACATCCTGACCCCGATGTCTAAAAGCTGGAGCACCGACCTTGGTGTTGAGATTGCATCGCTCGCGGTGCAGGTTTTCGGCGGCATGGGTTTCATCGAGGAAACCGGTGTCGCCCAGCACTACCGGGACGCCCGTATTCTGCCCATCTACGAAGGCACCAACGGCATCCAGGCTCTGGACCTCGTCGGCCGCAAACTCGGGCTCAGGGGCGGCGCAGTGTTCGGCGACATGCTGAGCGCCATTGAGTCGACCGTTGCCGACCTGAGCACGGCCGGACTGGGCGACATTGCGGGCGCGTTGTCACTCGCCTGCGGTGAGGTGCAGAAAGCCGCGTTGACGCTGGCCGGATCCGACCCGACCGCGGCGATGGCCGGCGCCACGCCGTTTCTTCGAGCGACGTCAACTCTGGTCGGCGGTTGGATGATGGCGCGTCAGGCCATCGCCGCCCACACAGCCGATGATCCAGACGGATACATGGCCGCCAAACTGGTGACCGCCAAGTTCTTCTTCGAGCAGGTTCTGGTGAGCGTGGAGGGTCTCTGTCACCAATCCACCGCCGGCAGCGCGTCCATCATGGCCCTTAAGCCGGAGCAGTTCGCCAGCCGCTAATCCTGCCGATGCTGCGAGTGGCATAGCATCTCGGCTAGCGGCCGCCAACGACGTCGGTCGCTAGTGAGGATTACGCTATGGCCCCGGCTGATGTGTCGGTTCAGTTACTCGTACCCCAAGAGGGCAGCGATGCCATCTTTCGTCTTCAGGTCCGTGAGCGGCCGGCGACGCTTTCGGCGGTTGTGCCCCTGCTCGAACGCCTCGGTCTCGAAGTGCTTGACGAGACGTCGGAGCGCACCGTTGGCGAAGAAGGGTCCATCCGCTTTACGCACACGATCGGCGTTCGTCATCCGGAACCTGAGCGGCTCTCGGACGCATCCATCCGCACTCTTGCCGAGGAATGCTTCGTTGAGATGTGGACGGGTCGGCTTGAGGCCGACGGTTTCAACCGGCTGGCACTAACAGCCGGCCTGACCGCCAGACAGATCGACGTGTTACGCGCCTACACCCGCTACCAGCGGCAGATTGGCACGCCGTTCACGCAGGCCTATGTCGAGGACACGCTGTGCCAACACCCGAAGACCGCCCGTACCCTGTGTGCGCTTTTTTCGACCCGCTTTGATCCCGCGCATATCGGCGAGCGAACTGACACGATGGCCGTGCACGAGGCAGAGGTGCGACGACGGCTCGATGAGATCGACAGCATCGATGAGGACCGCATTCTGCGGGGCGTCCTTGACCTCATTTTGGCCACCGATCGCACTAACGCCTATCGAGCCCAGGACGGGCGGTGGGGCGCATCGGTCTTGTCGTTTAAGTTCGATCCCGCCAAGGTCTCGGACCTGCCTTTGCCACGGCCTCGTCACGAGATCTGGGTGTGCGCGGCGCACGTTGAGGCGGTCCATTTGCGCGGCGGTGACGTAGCCCGCGGTGGGCTGCGCTGGAGCGATCGTCGCGAGGACTTCCGCACCGAAGTGCTCGGCCTGATGAAGGCCCAGATGGTGAAGAACGCCGTCATCGTTCCCGTCGGAGCGAAGGGCGGATTCTTCGTGAAACGGGGCGCCGGTGTTGACGCCTATCAGTCGTTCATCGGCGGCATGCTCGACATCACCGACAACCTCGTCGACGGCACCGTGGTGTCACCGCCCGACGTCGTGCGCCATGACGCCGACGACCTCTATCTCGTCGTCGCTGCAGACAAGGGCACGGCGCGGTTCTCCGACATCGCCAACGGCGTGGCGTCCGACTACGGCTTCTGGTTGGGTGACGCGTTCGCCTCCGGTGGCAGCCACGGCTACGACCACAAGGCCATGGGGATCACGGCCAAGGGAGCCTGGGAAAGTGTGCGTCGCCACGGGCGTTCGCTCGATATCAATGTCGACAGTGATGCACTGACATGCGTTGGCATCGGCGACATGTCGGGTGACGTGTTCGGCAACGGCCTGCTGCGGTCGCCGCGTACGTTGCTGGTGGCGGCCTTCGATCACCGTCACGTTTTCCTCGACCCGAACCCCGATGCTACGGTCAGTTTCGCTGAGCGTCAGCGTCTCTACGATCTACCCGCGTCGAGCTGGGACAGCTATGACCGCAACCTTGTTTCTGCTGGCGGCGGCGTGTTTCCCCGTTCGGCCAAGTCAATTCTGCTCAGCGTTGAAATGCGAGAGCGACTGAACGTCGCGGCCACACACATGACGCCGACCGACTTGATTTCGGCCATCCTGCGAGCCCCGGTCGACCTCTTGTGGAACGGCGGAATCGGCACCTATGTGAAAGCCGAGAGCGAACACAACAGTGAGGTCGGTGACAAGAGCAACGACACCATTCGCGTGAACGGCTCTGAGTTGCGGTGTCGCATGGTGGGGGAGGGCGGGAACCTCGGTTTCACTCAGCTCGGTCGGGTGGAATACGCGCTCGGAGGCGGGTTGATCAACACCGACGCCATCGACAACTCGGCCGGCGTCGATTGTTCCGATCATGAGGTCAACATCAAAATCGCGCTGGCCGACGCAATCGGTCACGGTCTGTTGGCTCCAGCACAACGTGACGAATTGCTGGCGTCGATGCAAGACGATGTCGGCCAGGCGGTTCTGGCTGACAACCACGATCAGAACATCGCCCTCGTGCTCGAGCGGGCCAACGGGAAATCTATGGTCGATGTGCACGCACGCACCATTCGCGCCTGGGAGGCCGAAGGTGTTCTCGACCGTGCTCTCGAACGGCTGCCGACCGACAAGCGACTGACAGAACGGACCGTCGATGGCGTTGGTCTGGTCGGCCCCGAGTTTGCAGTGATGCTTGCCTACGCCAAGACGACCGCGGTCGCCGAGTTGTTGGAAAGTTCGCTGCCCGATGAGCCGTATCTCGAGTCGTTTCTCGCGCTGTACTTTCCTCCCGCCATGCGAGTGGCGCTCGCTCCTGCGATAAAACGGCATCGACTACGCCGAGAGATCGTCACGACGGTTTTGGTCAACGAGATTGTGAACATTCAAGGTATTTCGTTCTTCCGTCGCATGGAGGAAGAGACCGGGGCCGAGCTGGCCGACATCGCGCGAGCCTGGCTCGTCACCCGGGACATCCTGAGGTTGCCGCGCTGGTGGGATGCCATCGACCAAATCGGGCCGAAAGTCACCGCTTCGTTGCAGACCGATCTGTTCCACGAACTTCGTCGGGTCGCCGAGCGGTCGGCAATGTGGATGCTTCGCCGTCATCAGCCGCCGCTCGATGTCGCTAAGACAGTGGACAAGTTTGCCGACGGTGTCGACCTGCTCGCCCGTGACCTCGACATCTGCGCGCCCGGTTCGCTCGGTCGCGAGCTGCATCGTGTTCATGCCGATTACGTGGCGGCCGGAGTTCCCGAAGAGCTGGCTGATCGGGCCGCCATTTGGGGTCGCCTGCACTCTGCGTTCGATATTGTTGATCTTGCAACGAAATACAATCGGGCGGTCAACGATGTGGCGCGGGTCTACTGGGGTGTGTTCGATCGCCTCGATGTCGGCTGGCTGTGGGACCGGGTTGGTCAGCTGCCGCGTCAAACACGATGGACCAACCAGGCCCGTTCGGCAGTTCGGGACGACCTCATGGACGCGCTGCGCAGTCTGGCTGAAGGCGTGCTCCGGCTCGGTGACGCGCTTGATGCGCCCGAGGTGCTGGTGCTCGGCTGGGTGCAGAATGACGCCAGGGCGGTTGCTCGGGCCACCCGACTGCTCGCGGACGTTCGGGCCGAAGGCCTGTTCGATCTGGCGTCGCTGACCGTGGCTGTGCACCAACTTTGGTTCCTGGCACCCGGTCTGATCTCGGCCGGTCCGCTTGATCGACGCCTGTGATCAATCTCGCTGCGGGCTGGTAAGTCGTCCGTAGAGGCGATGAGAACCTCGCGGCGGCCGGAACGGCTTCCAGGTCTCGTCGTCATGACGAAGACGGTCGGCCACGGCGAGCAGCACCGCCGGGTTGAAGCCGAGCCCAGCATGGCTGCCGAACACCTCGATCGATTCCCGTTGGCCGCCCGGCTCCTCTACGCAAGCTCGCCAGTCGACAATGCCATCGCTCTTCGAATAGATCGCAGTGGAAGGAACCTCAAGATGATCGACCAGAGTGGTGCGGAGCTTGGCCAACTCGGGGGCAAAGCCCGGTGCTACCCGTTTCCAGATCGGATCGAGCGCAGTGCGATCGCCAGCCTCAAGCCGGAATGGTGAGCCAAGGGTGATGACCTGGCGCACCATTTCGGGGTGCTGCGCCAGCATGCGAGCGTATATTCCGCCGAGACTCCATCCGACCAGACTGACGGTTCGATGGTGACGCTGGTATACGTACTGGAAGCGTTCTTCGAGTCCGTCGAGCACCCGCTGCGTCGGCCCGAGATTGGTGCCGAGATGCCACCCATGCGCCCAGTAGCCCTGGCTGCGGAGGAACCAACGCAACGGCTCGGTGGAACGGTCGGACGTCGTAAACCCCGGCAGGACCAGGACCGGGTGCCGATCGCCGCGACCGATCAGCCGCAGGGCAGGGGACGCGGCAAAAAACGCTCCGAGCTCGAAGGCTGCCCGCCCCTCGGCAAGCGTGCGCCACCAGGGCGGAGCAACAACAGGATTTTCCACCGACACAAAGGCCAGACTATCGCGCAGTCTGTGTCGTTCGTCACTTAACGGGGATGCCTGTCGGAACTCTCGCGCACCCCCTGAGTAACGTGAGAAGCCTCATGGCTATTGACCGACCATTTCGTGTTCGCTTCGCCCCATCGCCCACCGGCTACTTCCACGTCGGTGGCGCGCGCACCGCGCTGTACAACGCCCTTGTCGCCAAGCAGGCGGGCGGGGTGTTCGTGCTTCGTATCGAAGACACCGACGCCGAACGAAACCGGCAGGAATGGACCGACGGCATCATCTCCGCCCTGGCCTGGATCGGTATCGCCCCCGGTACCTACGAGGGTCCCCACTTCCAGAGCGAATACGCAGCCGAGCATTCGCTGGCTGCGGCGCGCCTGTTCGACCAGGGCAACGCCTATTACTGCGACTGCTCGCAAGACGTGGTGCGGGCAAGAGTGGGGGAGAACAAAGGTTACGACGGCTTCTGCCGCGACCGCGGCCTTGAGGCCGCACCGGGCCGGCCTCTGCGCTTCATGGTGCCGCGCCCCGGTTCCACCACCGTGGTCGATCTCATCCGTGGTGAGCCCGTGTTCGATCATGACATCATCGAAGACTTCATCTTGCTGCGCGGCAACGGCACGGTCATGTTCCTCCTGGCCAACGTGGTCGACGACATATCCATGGGCATCAGCCACGTCATCCGAGCCGAAGAGCATCTGCCCAACACGCCCAAGCAGCAGTTGCTCTGGGAAGCCCTCGGTCACGCGCCGCCTGCGTGGGCCCACGTGCCGCTACTGGTGAACGAGAAGCGACAAAAACTCTCCAAGCGCCGCGATCCGGTTGCCCTTGAGATGTATCGCGACCAGGGTTACCTGCCCGAGGCGATGAAGAACTACCTCATGCTTCTCGGCTGGTCGCCCGCTGGCGATGCCGAGATCGTGCCGTGGAGTGACATCGAGCGAGACTTTTCGCTCAGCAACGTGAACTCTTCGCCCGCCTTCTTCGACGTGAAAAAGCTGCGCTCGTTCAATGCCGACTACATACGGGCGCTTTCTCACGATGAGTTTGTGGTGGTGTGCCAGCCCTGGTTGCATTCGCCCGACGCGCCGTGGCCGAGCGAGCAGTTCAACCCCGCAGCGTTCGACCGTATGGCCGATCACATCCAGACCCGCGTCGAGGTGTTGGGTGACGTTCCGCCGATGGTCGATTTTCTCTTCGTTGACGTCGCTCCGGCCGACAGCGATTGGGACAAGGTGATGAAGCCCCCGGCGGCCGAGATGCTCGACGGCGTTATCGCCGCCTATGAGACCTGTCCCTGGCAGGCCGACGTACTGAAGGCCGCGCTGGAGGCGGTGGGCGCGTCGCTCGGTCTGAAGCCGGGTAAGGCCCAAGCCCCGGCGCGCCTGGTGGTTACCGGAAGGTCGGTCGGACCGCCGCTCTATGAATCGTTGGAGGTACTTGGGCGGGAGCGCACCCTTGCCCGCCTGCGAGCGGCCCGTGCCCGTCTCTGAGAAGCTCCGGCACAAACGAACGCGGGTGGAGCGCGCCCCGGCTGCGGTAACGCCGGTCAAGCCGAAGCGATGGCGGCGACGGTCGTTGTTCGTCGTGTTCGGGTTGTTCCTGGTCGGGCTGCTCTATCTTTTCGTCACCTATCTCCAGGTGCGCCACCAAGAGGGACGGGACGAGGCTCGCAAGGCCGACGCCATCATGGTGCTCGGCGCCGCCCAGTTCAACGGCAAGCCGTCGCCCGTGCTTGAGGCCCGACTCTCGCACGCCTTCGATCTGTGGCAGCAGGGGCTGGCACCCATCATTGTCGTGACCGGCGGCAAGCAACCGGGGGACACATTCACCGAGGCTTCCAGCGGGGCCGAGTACCTGCTCGCTCGCGGTGTGCCGGACAGCGCTATTCGGCGTGAGGTGCAGGGAACGACGTCGTGGGAGTCCATCGCTGCGTCCGCTCGTTTCCTGAAAACCGAAGGCCTCACCAGCGTCCTGCTGGTGTCGGACCCGTATCACTCACTGCGGATCAAGGGCATTGCTGCCGAAGTCGGGCTCACGCCTTACAGCTCGCCAACCCGTACCAGTCCAGAGCTTTACGTCCGGTCTCATGAGATCAAAGAGACCTTCGGGGTCGCCGTCGGGCGCATCATCGGGTACCGCCGGTTACTGCGCATTACCGGCTGATCTGCAATTGGGTGTGCAGTGTCGGGGGTTGGCCCGCTAACCTATGGAAGTCTTTCGAGGGTGGTGTAATTGGCAACACAGCAGGTTCTGATCCTGCTTTTAGGGGTTCGAGTCCTCTCCCTCGAACAAGAAACGACCGGCCTTCGGGCCGGTCGTTCACGTTTTTCCCGAATCCTGGTTGGACCAGACGAGCGGGGCGGCTAATCTCTACTCGCTGCCTGGCCCCATCGTCTAGCGGCCTAGGACACTACCCTCTCACGGTAGCGGCGCGGGTTCGAATCCCGCTGGGGCTG
>JAYTKG010000266.1:0-2193 GCA_043730435.1 Acidimicrobiia bacterium
CGCCAAGATGGGCGAAGACCTTTCGTACTTCTCCGAGACGGTCGGCACCGGTTCGCACGATGCCAGCCTCGTTGCTCTTCGCGACGGTTTGATTGATACTGCAACTATCGACGCCACCACATTGCGTTTGCGTCGAAACGCTGGAGACCCGCTCGCCACCGGTGTGCGAGTGATCGAAGGCTTGGGCCCGCATCCCATCCAACCAATCGTCGTTCATGCTGACCTTGCTGAAGGTCAGGTCGTTCTCGTGAATCGGGCTCTCACCGCCCTGTCGCAATCGGCCCGAGGTCGAGCGGCGCTTGCACCCTTTGGCTGTATCGGTTTTGCGCCAGTGACTGACGCGTCGTACCAGGAACTGGATCGGCTGCTCGCTGATCTGGCGGTCGATTGTGGAGTGCGCTCATGACCACCTTCGACGTGATCTTGCCGGTGCTTAACGAGGTCGGCAATATTGGCTGGGTGCTCGACCGCATGCCTGCCGGCTACCGGGCCATCGTGGTCGACAACGGGTCAACCGATGGCTCAGGTGAACTGGCTCGCGAACGAGGGGCCTTGGTTGTGTGTGAGCCACAGCGCGGTTTTGGCTCTGCGTGTTGGGCCGGCCTCCAAGCGGCTACTGCCGACATCGTTTGCTACATGGATGCCGACGGATCACTCGACCCAAAACATCTGCCCGACGTGGCCGACATCGTGGCCAATGGTCGCGCCGACCTCGTGCTAGCCCGCCGAATAGCCGACCGGGGCGCGTGGCCGTTGCATACGCGACTCGCCAACCGGGTGCTCGCCGCGCAGCTCAACCGGCGCTGCAAAACCGACCTCCACGACCTTGGCCCGATGCGCGCCACACGCCGGCAGGCTCTGCTCGACCTGGGCATGACCGACCGCCGATCGGGCTGGCCATTGGAGATGGTGGTGAAGGCTGCGTCGGCGGGTTGGAAGGTGCTTGAAGTGCCAGTCCCCTATCATCAGCGTCGCACGGGAACCAGCAAGGAAACCGGCACCATCGCGGGCACCATCCGGGCCGTAAAGGACATGAGCGCCATCCTGCGCGCCATGTAGCTTCCGTCCACGATCGTGCGGTCGTTACACCGTCTCGGCGTGTCCACTCTTCGCAGAGGCAAACACGGCATCGATGACGCGCATGTTGGCAATGGCGTCTTGCAACGGACTGTCGGTGGGTGCCTCGTTTCGGACCCTGTCACCGAAGGCTTCGGCTTGCGCGGTGTACTGATCTTTGACGGCGGACTCGGTCGGCGTGGTGTGCAGTCCGTTGAGGTGTGTGCTGCCATCGTGCACCAGATAAACACCCGGCTCATCGGCTGGCTGGTTGAACGGCACGGTGATCTCAAGACGGCCCTGTGTACCGAGAATCTGGATGCGCTGGTAACCGCCGGTCTGGGTGCCGACCGAGAACGTGCTGATGCGACCGTCGCCAACATCGAGCAGCGCACTCGTCAGCCGATCGGTACCAAAGGTCGGGTCGATATCCGACATCGCCATCACGCGCTTTGGTTCCGCATCCATGAACCAACGAGTGGCAACGACCGCGTAGCAGCCAATGTCGTACATTGCGCCGCCACCAACGTTGGCGGTGTTGCGTATGTTGCTCGGGTCGACGTTGTGATAGTTGAACTCAATGTTCAGGTGCGTGACCCGACCGAGCGAACCGCTACGCACAACCTCGCGAGCATCGATCCACTGCGGATGAAAACGCACCATGAAAGCCTCCGCGATATGCACCTTGCCAGCCAACGGGAGGAGCACGTCGAGCTCGGCGGCGTTGATGCCCATGGGCTTTTCGCACATCACGTGCTTACCTGCTTCGGCGGCCTTACGAGTCCACTCTGCATGCAGACTGTTCGGGAGCGGGTTGTAGATCACATCGATCGAAGGGTCGGCCAGGAGTTCCTCATACGTGCCGTACGCGGTCGGGATGTTGTTGCGCTCAGCGTACGCCTCAGCGCTCGGAAGGTTGCGGGAAGCAACGGCCGCAACCTCGATCATGGGTGACTTCTTCAGTCCCGGGATGAAATGCCTCTCGGCGAAGTTGGATGTCGACAAAATTCCCCAGCGCAACGGCGTCATCACCCCATCATGCCAGTGAATTACCCAAGAAGGATGAGCTGGCATGCCAATAGCATGCTACTGTCATGCTATGAGTAGCCTCCAAGTGAAGAACGTCGAGCCGGGGCT
>JAYTKG010000267.1:0-5738 GCA_043730435.1 Acidimicrobiia bacterium
TAAGGCGCTGCTCGATGCGCTGCGCGGAGACAGCGGGGATCACCTCTCGTTCCAGGACCAGCCGCGTGCGTTCTTCCCTGGCATCGACCTCGTCGGAGGTTTCCTCACGGCCCGGAACCGGGAGGCGGTCACCGAACTGTCGGCGCACCTGCACAACGAGGTCGTCGAACTCCTCCTCGTTCATTGGCTCACGCTCAACGATTCATGCAACTGTCGGGCAGCTTGCACCAGTGGGCTCCCAGCCAAGTTCCGGTAGGAGAAGTCAGCGCCCCGAAAGAGCAGGTCGACCGCCACCGGGTCCCATGGCATCACCCCGGCCAGGCGTGAACCGGCTTGGACCCGCACTTCGCCGGCATCGAACGCAGCGGTGTCTCTACGTCGGGTCGGAGGATGCACCGTCACCAGGCGGCACACCTCCGGCGAGATTCCCACGACCCCTGGGGCGATCCGTCCGCCCTGCTCGCACCATTCCAACCCGCCCGCCAGACCGAGCGGGGTCGGCGGCACGACAAGTACCACGCGGTCGGCAATGCTGAGAATTGGTCCCACCGGCGACCCGCCACCGATGCGGCCGACATCAACGATCACCAGGCCGTCATCGGCGACAAGCGAGGTCCACCAGCGGTTCCGAGGTGATGCAACCGTCACCCACGCTCGGAACATGTCGACCGGAGCGACCACCACCGGAACCGACCCGAGCTGCTGCGTCGCAGCAGCCAGTCGGGCGAGGGTGAACGGTTCGCGGTCAGCGGCCAACGCCTCCAAACCGGGGAGCGGATGCAACTGTGGGCATACCCCAGCGAGCACTCCACCCGACGAGTCGGCCTCAACCAAAACCACCCGGCTATGTTCCGCAGCAGCAGCGGCAAGAGCGAGCGCGGTGACAGTGACGCCGACCGTTCCTTTGACGGAGCCGACGGCGATCACGTTCATTTGCGAGCCTCACGCACGACGAGCAGACGGTCGCCACCGGACCATTCGGCGACCAACACGGCGTTCGTCGCAGCGACCGCCAACACGACTTCGACGCCCTGTCGGATACCCGGCCCGCCCGACACCTGCGCCGCCGTCGAAACCGACGACAGTTCGATCACCCGGGCCCGCACTACCGTCGGTCCAACCGCTCCCGAGGTTACCCCGGCCGTCGACAACTCGGTGAGCAACACGACGTCGCCACGCCGCAGATCGGCCGGAGCTTTGCCCGGTCTCAGCACTGCGCCAACCGCCTGCTCGTCATCCACCAACACCGGGCGAGGTGACACGTCTGACCGATCGAGAAGCCCACCCGCGACCAGATCGTGAGTGGCCACCAAGCCGATCGGCGACTTGTCCGAAACCGGGATCAGTCCGCCGTCACGATCCGAGGCCACCCCGACCGGGACCAGAGCCTCGGCCGTCACCGACTGGCCTGCGGTGATTGGGCGCGAGACCTGCCAGACCGACTGCCGGTCCGATGCACGTGACAATGCCCACAGCACCAACAACATGGCGAACAACAACGCAGCCAGACCGGCCACGATCGCGGGGACCTTCACCCTTGACACCGGGCCGATCTTTGCGGCCTTCGCTTTGCCCGCAGCGTTTGCCCTGCGACCATCATTCATCACGCGCCCCCGTTCACATTCACGACAGACAGGCCACCGACGGCGAAGTCCACCGGAACCGAATCCCACACGTAGTCGGCAAGTCGTTCGGTGTAACCCGACATCCAGAACGTGACCTCGTAGGTCACCCGGGCCGTTAGCGACACGGTGCCCAAGAACTCCGGCGTCCACACACAACCACCAAGGCCGACCTCGGTCCCGATGCCCGGAGCAGAGAAATCGGGCAACGACGGCGGGCGTTCCGGGAAACGGTCTGCGGCCCCACACCGGGTTCGGACCCCCGCCGACGCACGGTATCGACACGGTGAACGGCGTTCGCACACCAGCGTCAACGCCCGGACTCTTCCCGTCCGGCGGACGCTGCAGCGCGGTGAACTCCAACCCGATCGGACGCAGGATGAGCTGCAACTCCCAGCCCCGCCAATACTCCACCGCCGATGCGCGCATACCCCAGGAGGACGGCGAGATTGCTAACCAGGACGGGTGTCTTGTTACCAGCCTCCCGAACGAAGCGACGGTCGGGTCGGGCACGACAATCGGTCGCTCCAGACGCACCCCATTCCTCAACTCGGCCGCCCTCGGACGGGGGTCAAGGGATGGGTCGGTCCCCGTGACCGTGATGGTCCCTCGGAAGTTGCGTGCTTCGAGGTTTTGGCAGAACACCGAGAACGTCCTGGCCGCGCTGGTCGGACTGCCTGCGCCGAGAACAGGCCCCGGCAACGTGCGATCCTTCGAGTCGAATATCGGGTACGAGGCAGAACTGGCGAATGCCTGACCCTCGATGAAAATCCAGTTCATCGAATCCACATAGCTTGATTCCCCGGGCACGGCGGCTGGGCCACTGTCCGGTATCCACGCACCGCACGGCCGGCCTGCGCCTCCCTCGGACCCAAACTTCGATCCGTCAGGGATAGAGGTGAAAACATCGAGACGACCGTGCGCGTCGCGGGTGTGCACTTCTCGTGCGCCTGGGATCGGTCCGACCGGCGTCGGCTTCGCATCGGCGTCTCCGGCCACGGCAGGCTTTGACGTGACAACGCAGCAGCTCACCATCGCCAGGGCGAGCCACAGGGATCGGTGTGCTACTCGGGTAGACACGCACTACCTGACTGAGCGGTCTCGTCCACGACCCAGACACCGTCCACCTTCACAACTCTCGCCGAGTTCCCATACTGGCGAATACCCGTCTGTTCGCCCGGAAGCGGCTTGCCGTCAGCCCCCACGAAGTAGCTGCCATCAAGCTGGCAGTCGTACACAGTCGCTTCGGCGTCGGTCCTCGGCTCGCCGAGTACATACGGCCGGACGGTCACGCCATGCTCAACATTCAGAATCTCGCCAGCCGCACGATGCTTGCCGACCGACGCAGTGACCGACGCAAACTTCGTCTTCGTCACCACCTTCTCGAAGAGAGTCGAGAGGTCGGCATCGGGATGCGCAACGGCGGTGTTGATGGCGGTGATGTAGCGCACATACGCCTCAAGGATCGGGGCATCGTCCGGCCGGACGATGTGCATCACGTTTGGATTCGGTGCCGTCGAGGACGGTAGGGGCACCGTCGGAATCGGCCCCAGCTGCACGACCCACTGCTCGCCGACCTTCACTACGCTCGCCGAGCCGACAGCGAACGCTGTGGCCACGGTCGTCGTGCTGTCCACGGTTGCCGTCTGCGCAACGGTCGGAGTAACAGTCGGTGCGGTGGTCGACGAGGGAGCCGAGGTAGTTGTGACCGTGGCAGTGGTGGCAACGGCCGTCACAACAGATGAGGACGGTGCCAACGTGGTCGGCTCCACCTTGGTGCTCTTGGTCGAACAGGACGAGGCGAGCGCCGTGATGGCAGCAATCGCACAGAGGGCACGAACGTTCAGACCCATAAGACCGGACCACCAATCGACCGAAGCCACAGCGGAGTGAGTGCCATCGACGCTACGGCACCGGCCGCGATCGCAGGTCCGAACGCTCGACGCTGACCACCATGGGCAAGCCCACCGACCAACCCGATCGTTGCTGCAATGAGCGGAATGATCAGGGCATAGAGCGGATGAGCCGCCCCGGCCAACAACCCCAACGCCCCCGCAAACTTCACGTCGCCAAACCCAAGTCGTCCACTCGACGCGAGATGCACGACGAACATCGGTAACATCGCCGCCACGGCCCCAAGGCCAGCGCCGATAAGAGCACCCGGTCGGCCATCGATTGCTTCCGCCGCTGCGTAGATGATTCCCACCGCTGCGGTCGTCGCTACCAACGAATTCGGCAGACGCTTGGTGGCCAGATCGGTAGCGATCGCACGCCCGGCAAATGGGGCGACCAACACGAGAGCGATGGCAGTCATCGCATGCCCGGCCCAGACCCACCACGCTGCAGCGGCGCAGGTGAAGACGCCGAGCGCCAAGAGCGTCGCCTGCGAGCTACGTCGGGTCACCTCTCCTGTGGCCATGTCCGTCGATCCCACCCCCAGAGTTCCATGTTCTCTCACGTTCGTCTTCATGCCGTATGCCTCCGCTCAATTTTTGGCTACGGGTCTGTCAGATCGATCCGCCCACAACAGGGCGGCTGACGTCAAGCGCTGCCGATTCTGTGCATCTATTTCCCAAGGAAGCACCCCCGACCACCACCGGCGTCTCAGATTTGTTGCCGTTGGCCAGCCACGCCGAGACAAACTTGTTCCTCCAAAGTGATCCAGGCTTCGTCGTGAGCGCCGACGGAAGCTGAACCTAGGCGTGCCATGTCGCGCCCTCTGGCAGACTCCGTAAGCCGCAACAGAGAGGCCCACGACACCAATGGAAGCGAAGCTCAGCAAATTCCGAACTCGGCTACTCGTCACAATCGCAATCATCGCTGTGGGTGCCCTCGTTTTCGTTCCAGGAATATGGCTCAAGCCTGGTCCTTTTGGAGGCTGGGCAGCCGGTTGGCAAGCGGTCGGCACGATCGTGGCGTTTGGCCTGGCCGCCGTGGCCTTTCCTCGGCAGGCTAGGGAAACACGAGATGCGCTGAAGATGGCGGAGAATGAAGGGGCTAACGCTAAGGCCGGGCTAGAACTGGCGCGTCTGCAACTTGACACCCAAGAAGATGCGAAGAAAAGGCAATACGCTGAACAGGTTTCAACCTGGCTTGAGATAGCAACGCTCGCCGACAAGCCAGAGTTGGGCGAGACCGCTGATCAGAACCATCTCGTAACACTGACTCTCGCCGAGGCCATAGCGAATCCCATGAGGATCCTGGTACTTATCGTCACGAACCGAGGTGGCCAACCGGCGTTCGAAGCTCAGGTGAGCGTGCGGTGGGACACCGCGATAAGTGCCGATCAGGAAATCTTTCGGCGCAAGTTCTCGGTTCTGCCGCCCACGAGCCAGCCCGAGCTACGCGTCGATAAATCGAATACCGCGATCATCGATGCGTTCGCACTTCGGCCAGAGTCCCTCCGGGTGGAGCTAACCTTTCGTGACGTCGCCGGAGCGTGGTGGCGACGGTCGACGACTGGCGTCCTTGAATCCATCGCCGCGCCGTAAACCGATACCGTCACCGGCCGGTGGAGGGCTGCAGCGAGCGCAGCCGACTGCGTCGACTAGCTCCCGGGGCTGGGGAAACGATATCGATGGGCCGCATCGCTCTTGTCGACTTCAAGCAGTATCCGTGCACCGGCGTTCAGCGCTTCAGGTAGATATTGCCGAAGTATGCGGTCGCTGCAAACCAACTCTGCCTTCAACTCTGCGTGCGTAAACCATTGTCCGCTGTGCCGCTCAAAGAAGCGACAGGCATCCAATCCAGTGGTTGCTCGCGGGTGGACAGACAGGTACTGGCGCTCAAGCGGGCCGGGAATGCCATCCATACAGTGCTGCCCTTTCGGTCCATTGCTCGTGACTATGAGCGAGCCTACGCAGGGGAAGGGAGCCTGCACTGCGTTGGACCCGCTAATCGACGTCCTCTACCTCGGGGTACATCTCGATCTCGATCGACACGACAACGACGAAATCGCGCGCGTCGAGAAATGCGTAGAGCGCCACTGCGGCAACCAGCGTGCCGGCCCCGACGAGAACTCGGATCGGGGCCAGATCGGGGACGGGCAGCGTCGACTCCTCATATGCCGACGCCAGTGAATCCCGGAGGCGAGGTAAGTCGTAGAGCAGGAAGTCG
>JAYTKG010000268.1:0-8027 GCA_043730435.1 Acidimicrobiia bacterium
TCGGGCTGACTCAACAGGGCCTGCTCGGTAAAGGTGCCACGCGGTCCGAGGAAACCGATCCGGCGCTGGGTCACATCAACAGTTGGCACGACCGAAAGGTTAGGTCACGAACGGCGAATGTGGCCCTGAGTTGTCCCACCCGCCACACTGGAGTGGTGGACGTCGACGATCTCGCCCGCATTATGGCGGCTGTTGCGAACGGTTCCGTCGCGCCCGATACCGCGGTGGCGCAGCTGCGCAGGCTGCCGTTTGCCGACCTGGGCTACGCACGAATCGACCACCACCGGGCGCTGCGCCAGGGTCAGCCCGAAGCCGTGTACGGGCCCGGCAAGACACCCGAGCAGGTTGTGGGAATCGTCGGCGAGCTCCTCGCCAACGGCACGGGTCCGGTCATGGTCACGAGAGCGACCAATGATCAAGCCAAAGCCGCACTGGCCGAACATCCCGCTGGCCAACTGGTCGGCGCCACCCTGGTCTGGCGACCGACACCCCCCACGCACAAGCAACAAATCATCATTGCCGCCGCCGGCACGGCCGACCTCAACGTGGCCGACGAGTGCGCCACCATTCTCACCGCGTACGGCTACACGCCAACGCGACTGACCGATGTGGGTGTCGCCGGAATCCACCGTCTCCTCCCCCACGTCGACGCCATCGCCGCGGCCAACGCGATCGTCGCGGTCGCTGGAATGGAAGGCGCACTCGCCAGCGTGATCGGGGGCCTTACCGCCGCACCCGTGATTGCGGTGCCCACCAGCGTTGGTTACGGCTCATCGTTTGAGGGCGTCACTGCATTGCTCGCCATGCTGTCCAGTTGTGCGAGCGGGGTCACGGTGGTCGGTATCGACAACGGCTTCGGCGCAGCATGTGCGGTCGCTCGGCTTTTCAACGGTGCAATCGCATGAACCACACCGTTGCGTGGTTCCATTGTTTCTCGGGTGTGGCCGGTGACATGGCACTCGGCGCCCTACTCGACGCCGGCGCCGACATCGATGCCGTGAACGCCTCGCTGCGGCACCTCCCCATCGCCGGGTGGTCACTGGCAAAGGAACGCACCCAACGCAACGGCATCGGCGCGACTCGTGCGTTGGTAGGTGTGGAGGACACCACCCACGAGCGCTCGTTCGCCGACATCCGCCAACTGCTGGCCGATGCCCAACTGCCCGCCCGGGTCTATGCCCGAGCCCTTGCCGCCTTCACCGCGTTGGCCGAGGTGGAGGCCGCCATTCACAACACGTCGGTCGACGATATCCACTTCCACGAGGTAGGCAGTTTGGACGCAATCGTGGACGTCATCGGGGTTTGCGCGGCCCTAGAAGACTTGGGCGTGGACGCTGTATATTGTTCGCCTATCGCTCAGGGCCTTGGCACTGTGCGGGCCGACCACGGCATCCTCCCCAACCCGGTGCCAGCGGTTGTTGGCCTGCTGGCCCGAGCGAACGCACCCACCTACGGCCTGGAGATTCCAATGGAACTCACCACCCCAACCGGCGCGGCGCTCATGACGACTCTGGCCACGGCGTTTGGCCCGATCCCGCCTATGACCGTGGAGAACGTCGGTTACGGCGCGGGTGGCCGCACCATGGCCGAGCGCCCCAACCTTGTGCAAGTGATCATCGGGCAGCAAACATCGGCGAACAACTCAGGAGTGGCAGCGGTCGAACTGGCCGCCAATGTCGATGACGTCACAGGTGAAGTACTTGCATATGCAATTACCTCGCTGCTTGAAGCCGGGGCGCATGATGCGTGGGCCACCCCGATTGTAATGAAGAAGGGCCGCCCTGCGCACACACTGCACGCACTGTGTGATCCAGGGAAGGCAGCCAAGATACGGGCGGTGCTGATCAGAGAATCAGGCACACTCGGCGTGCGGGCAACGACTGCCGAACGTTGGCCGCAGGAGCGCGAGGAGAGCACTGTCGCTATTGACGGCCACGTCATCCGCATCAAGCGCAGCGCCAACCGCGTCAAAGTCGAGCAAGACGACGCCCTGGCGGCAGCGGCGGCCACCGGGAGATCCTTGCGGGATGTCTTATCCGAGGCGGAAGCAGCTGGACGAGCCCCACGGTGAGTCATAGACGGAGCCAGCAGAGCCGGACCCTCAGAGGAGATGTCTGTTGACGGCATTCGATGCGGTCATCGTTGGCGCGGGGCCGAACGGCCTGACGGCTGCGGCGCGTCTGGCAACCCTCGGGTGGTCGGTCTGCGTGTTGGAAGCGGCCGACACCATTGGCGGAGGCTGCCGCACGACGGAACTCGATGTGCCCGGCGTGCGTCACGACATCTGCGGGGCTGCTCATCCGCTCGGCATTGCCTCGCCGGCGTTCGCGGCGTTGCAGCTTGAGCGCTACGGCGTCACGTGGCGGCACAGCGAAACGGTGGCGGCCCATCCACTCGACGACGGGGACGCGGCCTATTTGTACCGCGACCTGGCCACTACAACCGCTCAGTTCGACAATGATCGTTGGGCCACCCTGTTCGGTCCGGTGCTCGAGCGCTGGCCCACGGTGGTCACCACCCTGCTTAGCCCGCTTCTGCAACTGCCTCGCCACCCCGTCACATTGGCCCGACTCGCGCCCAGCGCGCTTCCGGCCAAACAGGTCGGGCGATGGCTGAACGATGAGCGGGCCGCCGCCCTGTTCGCCGGTATGGCCGGCCACGCCATCCAACCGCTCGACCGGCCGTTGACAACCGGCGTCGGCCTGTTCCTCGGAGCCGCCGGCCACCGGGTCGGTTGGCCGGTCGCCGAGGGCGGTTCACAAACCATCATGAACGCTCTGGCGCAGGTGATCACCGAACACGGCGGTGTCATCCGCACCGGGCATGCGGTACGGACCCGCCTCGATCTTCCCACTGCGAGAGCCACGCTGCTCGACACCAACCCCGGACAATTCGCGGCCATCACCGGTTACTCGGGTCGGGCTTACAAAACCTTCAAACACGGTCCCGGCAGTTGCAAGGTCGACTACGTCTTGAGCGCACCGATGCCCTGGACCAACCCCTCGGTCGGCACTGCCGCCACCGTCCACCTCGGCGGCACGATGGCCGAGATACTCACGGCCCAACGACAGGTAGCAGCCGGCCATGAAGCCGACCGCCCCTACGTGTTGGTCACCCAACCCGCCGTTGCCGACCCCACTCGACGCACGAACGCCGGTGAGCCGCTATGGGCGTACTGCCACGTGCCGAATGGTTCCACGGTTGATGCCAGCGCAGCCATCGAGACTCAGTTCGATCGTTTTGCTCCCGGCTGGCGCGACCTCGTGCGGGCCAAGAAGGTAATAACGGCATCCGGCTTTGCGACCTACAACCAGAATTATGTCGGTGGTGATGTGGCCGGCGGCAGCCTCGCCGGGTTGCGATCGATCGCTCGACCGAACATCACCCTTTCTCCCTATCGCACTCCGGTGGAGGGTTTCTGGCTGTGTTCAGCCTCAACCCCTCCTGGGGCTGGCGTGCACGGCATGGGCGGCTGGCATGCCGTGACTCAAATCGTTGCTGCTGCCGACCACAACAGGCCCGGGTCAATCAGGGTCGAGTGATGGGCTGCCAGGCAAAGGTTCCGTCGGCGTTCAGCTCGTAGAGATTGGCGCCGACAAAACCGTCCTTGGCCTCAACCCACGTGTTGCCCGTGTGCGTGATGGCGTACCAGGCCGACGGACATCCGATGTACGACACGTGATCAATCTGCACGGCGAACGCCTGATGGAGGTGGCCGCTAACAACCGCCTTCACGTTGCGATGCTGCGTGACGAGCCGCACCATGTCGCTGGCGCCGTCGAGCTGAAACCAGCCGTGGGTACTGAGTGTTATGGGCGGATGGTGCATGGCGATCAACGTCGGTCGACCGACGGTCTGAGCCAGCTGTTCTGCCAGCATCTCGATATCGACGCGGCCATGTTCGGTTGCCGGGATGACCGTATTGACGACCACGATCTCCCAGCCCGGAACGGTCACGTTGTGCTGGCCGAATACCTGCTCCACCCGAGCCATGAGGTCATGATTTCCCGGCGTCGCGATGATGGGCACACCAAGCCGCTCGACGATAGTGCGGACTCGATTCGTCGCTTCTTCTGACGCATCATCGGCGATATCACCGGTCAGTAGCACCGCGTCGGGCGAGTGGGGTCGCAGCGCTTCGATCGTTCGTTCGAGACAGGCGTCAGGACCCAAAAGATCAGCAAGGTCGACGGACTGCTGGCGCAGATGGGTATCGGTGATCTGCGCGATCCGGAAGGAACTCATGGGCTAAATCTACGGGCAAAAGCTTCGATTCGGATGGGACCGGCCGGACCGATGAACGTGGTTCGTGAATCTGTCGAGAACTCAGACTGCCAACTTGGCGATGAGAGCCTGGATCTGCTCGAGTTCCTTCTCGCCACTGTCGCGAGCGACAACCTTGCCGGTGCCGTCCACCAGCGCAAAGAACGGAAACCCGGTCAGGCCGTACGCGAGGCCCGCGTGAGATTCTGTGTCGTCCGCCACGATCGCTCCCGGCCAGTTCTCCTTCGCCAGCCATGCCGATGGCGGAAAGTTGTTTTGGTCCGGCTTCACGCCCGTTGAGACAGCGACGACTTCAATCGATTTCGGGATGGAGCCGTCGTTCGTCCACTTCACAATGCGGGGCACTTCACGCTGACAGTGCGGGCACCAGTGCGCCACGAACAAAATGAGCTTCGGCTTCCCGTCGCCCGGCTTGATGGTGACAGCCTTACCCGTGAAATCGTGACCATCGATCGTTGGAGCGACCGCGCCTATCGCCGGGTCAGACCCGTCGTCAGGAAGCGGTGCCAGCACGTCGCCCCCGATGGTGACGGGTTGGTTCTCGGCAGCTCCAGACCCAAGGGTGGTTGCAACCGCGGTTACCTTCTTGTCGTTCTTGTTGCTCGTGATGAACGTCAACGTCAACGCACCCAGCAGAACTGCTGCGCCGATCGCAACGATCTTGCCGGCGCCTGACTTCTTGGGCGCGATGTTCGCCTCGTTGGAGGGCGGCGGGGGCGGCGGGGGAAGAGGTTGGGAGTTCATTTTAATTCTCCGGGGAGGGTGAAGAGCGTGAAGATGAAGGCGAAGCCGGCCAAGGCCATGAACGCAAGGGACATGAAGCCGAACTGACGGAAGTACACGAACGTACAGGGAACGCTGACCGCGCAGGCACCGGTATCAAGGCTGTCAAACCACTCGAGCGCGTAGTGATAGCCCGAGACCAGCGCGCCGAGACCAGCGAGCGTAAGCACATATGGCCGCACCTTGTCGTCACGGCGTACCGCAGCAACCAACAAAATGATGGCAAGCGGGTACATCAGGCAGCGCTGATACCAGCAGAATAGGCACGGCGTGAGATGGGCAACTTCGCTGAAATACAAGCTTCCCGCCATCGCAGTGACCGCCACTGAGGCTGCGATCAGAATCCGGTTCGAGCGCAGCATCGTCACGCTGCTCGCGAGCGAGGGCACAAATCTTCCGACAACGCTCACGAACACGCCGGCGAGGGCGACAATAGTGAGGATCGCGAAGAAACGTTCGGCTGATTCAATGCTCATGACGACACCATTCTGGCTGGTGGACCAGTTCGGCGTCGGTACAGGTGGGCCGTACGATGTGTCACATGACGACGACCTGCCCGATCCTGGTTGACGAAACGTGGGTTCTGGCGCACCCCGACGTCATTGTCGCCGACGTGCGTTGGTACCTCGATGGCCGTGGCGGCCGGGCCGCGTTCGAGGAGGGTCACATCGCACGCGCGATATTCGTCGATCTCAACACCGATCTCGCCGGGCATGGTCGGGCTACCGATGGGCGGCATCCGCTGCCTTCGCCGGAGGGCTTTGCCGTCAACCTCGGACGTCTTGGTATCGGCGAACACGACACGGTCGTGGCCTACGACGACTCGGGCGGAGGCACTGCTGGCCGACTGGTTTGGATGCTGCGCGCCATTGGTCGCAATGGCGCGCTGCTCGACGGCGGACTCAAGACGTGGACAGGGGAACGAGCCACCGGTCCATCGATCCAGCGAGATCAGATCAAAGTCCCGACGGTTCGTTGGCCAGTGGACAAGCTGGTCGGCGTTGACGACATCGCACAGCGCGCGGGCTCGTCGTTGACTGTTCTCGATGCCCGCTCAGCCGAGCGATATCGCGGCGAGAACGAACCAGTAGAAGCCCGCGCCGGTCATATCCCTGGTGCGGTCAGTGCGCCATGGAATCAGAACCTCGACCCGGCTACCGGACGATTTCTTTCGGCCGAAAAACTGCGGGAGCGATTCATCGCGCTCGGTGTAGGTGAGGAAGAGGTGGCCGGTTCCTGCGGGTCGGGCGTGTCTACGTGCGCCAACCTCATTGCGATGGAGATCGCCGGATTTACCAACACCAAGCTCTTCGTCCCGTCGTTTTCCGGTTGGGCCGCCGACCCCAATCGACCGGTCGCGACCGATGCCCACTAGGGTTTCTCCGTGCCTTCTACCGGTCTTGCCGCGCTTCCAGAACTTCGCGCGCAACGGCGAAAGAATCGCATTGCGAAGCTTGACTGGTTTGAGGCAGCCTACCGTGCCTACCTGACCGGATTCGTCGGCATCCTGCTCATCTTGTGGGTGTCTGGCCTTATCGGCGGAAACAAGGTCACCAGCCAAGAGCTTGCATCGGTTCGAGCGCACGGGCCGGCATTGCTCGGGGTCGTGGCCGCACTGGCGGTGGCTGTCGGCCTGCGATCGGGGAGCAGGGGTGGTCCGCTCGCGCTGGAACCAGCCGAAGTCCGCCACGTCCTGCTCGCACCTATCAACCAACGGACCGTGCTGATGTCATCGGCTCTCAAGACGGTGCGTCACACCGCATTTGGTGGACTTGCTTTCGGCGCGGTGGTCGGTGTTATGGCGGCCCGGCGTCTTCCCGGCAATCGCTGGAGCTGGACCGCCTCAGGTGCCGCGTTTGGTTTGGTGACGGGCCTTGCCATGATCGCAAGCGCGTTCGTCGCGTCCGGAGTACGGCTCAAACGATGGATTGCCACCGCACTCGCGGTCATTGTGGTTGGCGGTGCCATCGCCGACCTTCTCAGCAAACTGCCGTGGCCCACGACGGCAATCGGAAGTGTCGGATTGTGGTCACTTCGCGTCCATCCCATCGATGCCATCGCCCTTGCGGTTTTGGCCGCTGCGATCGCGTTCGGCCTCACGCGACTTGACCACCTGTCGTTAGAGAACGCCGAGCGGCGTACGGCACTCGTTGGTCAGATGCGTTTCGCTGTCACCATGCAAGATCTGCGCACCGTCACGGTGTTGCGCCGACAGCTTACGGCTGAGGCGCCCCGCCGCCGTCCGTGGTTCGGTGTGCGAAAGCGCAAGCCCAACCGAAGGTTCCCGGTGTGGGGCCGTTCGTGGCATGGTCTTCTGCGCACACCTATCGGACGAGTCGTGCGCATGATCGGCCTTGCCGCGCTCGTTGGCCTCACCGTGCCCGCCATTTACCGTGGTAACGGCGCGCTTATCTTCGTCTCTGGTATTTGCAGCTATCTCATCGGTCTCGACATCTTGGAACCACTTGCGCAGGCGGTAGACCACGTCGACCGCACCGATGCCACGCCTCTTGAGCGCGGTCTTTTCTTCCAGCGGCACCTCCCCGCGTCAGCGGTAGCTTCACTCCTCCTCTCCATCGTCACTGCTGTGATTGCGGTCGTTTCGGTACACACCAGTGTTGATCGCAACGTTTTACTGGTTGGCAGCCCGCTGGTGCTGCTTACCGGGCTGGCCGGTGCTGTCATCTCGGTGATGATGGGCGCTCCCGAACAGACCGCCTCAGCTCAAGTGCTCCCGCCCGAAATGATGGGGGCCAAGATTGCCGTACGGGCCGCGTGGCCTTTCATTATCGCCATTCTCGGTGGTGTGCCGCTGCTGATTGCCGAACGAGCGCGTTCGAAGAACTTCGACGCGTTCGCATCATTTCTTCGCAGCGCCATCCTGGTCGCATCCCTCATCGCGTTCGTTGCGGTTTGGGTGCGCCACCGCGACGCCGCCAGAGCATGGTGGAAACAAACCA
>JAYTKG010000269.1:0-3977 GCA_043730435.1 Acidimicrobiia bacterium
GACCGGCCAGAAACGGTCGCCGCCCAACCCGCCTCTCCCCCGACAAGCAAGACTCACACACGGCTCTACCCTAGGACCCGACCGATGACGTACGCACCGGGCGTTTATGAAATTTCAGTCGCTTCGCCGGTAATTCGCTCCAACTGCATCCGACTTACCGGTGCGTTGTAGTGCACTACATCGAGCGCAATGTCATGGTGCACTTGGATGCAGCGATAAGTCTGACGGACTGAAACCGATCCCTGCCTGGCGCCGTGCTCGGTCGATACCCCGAAAGCCCCGGCCAACACGTGCTGACTGTTCGCGCTCTAGGCCATCTGCTTCCAGTGCCAGACGCTAGCCGTTTTTCGGCATCCTGCTAACGCTCCGCCATCATGCGAAGGCAGTTTCGACAAAGCGCTGAACTTCGACCAGATCGTTCGGAAGCATCGTGGTGTGTTCGGCGCGGTCGAACAGATCGGCCAGGTGCGCGGGCAGCGGCGGATGCACGCCGGTGGCCTTGACGACCGCGTCGGGGAACTTGGCCGGATGGGCCGTGGCCAAGATGATCTCCGGGCCGCCGAGGCCCGATGATGCCAGCGCACGGGACGCACCGACACCGACGGCCGTATGGGGGTCGAGCAGCATGCCGCTCTCCCTGTACACGTCGCGCATGATGGCGAGCGTGCCTTCATCGTCGACCCGATGTGCGCTGAACCGACTGCGCAGCTGGTGCTGCTGATCGGCTTCCAGGCGCGTCGAGCCGGACGTGCGGAACTGGCGCATCTGGTCGGCGGTCATGCCGCCGTCACGCCCATTCAGTTCAAACAGCAGACGCTCGAAATTGGACGACACCTGGATGTCCATGCTGGGGCTCAGCGTCGGCACCACACCGTTGGCGGACATAATGCCGGTGTGCAGCGTGCGGGTGAGGATGTCGTTGGTGTTGGAAGCGATGGTGAACTTCTCCACCGGCAGACCCATCTCCTGCGCGATCCATCCGGCCAGCACGTTACCGAAGTTGCCAGTGGGTACGGTGAAGCGGGCGGGTCGACTGCCCAATGATTGAGACGCCGTCACGTAGTAGACGATCTGCGCCATCACCCGTGCCCAGTTGATGGAGTTCACGGCCGACAGGTGCGTGCGATCGCGGAACGCAGCGTCGGCGAAGGCGGCCTTCACCAGATCCTGGCAGTCATCAAACGTTCCCTCGATAGCAACGGTGCGCACATTGGGCGCGTTGACCGTGGTCATTTGACGACGCTGCACCTCAGTCACACGACCGTGCGGATAGAGGATGACAATGTCGACGTTGGCGCACGACTTCACACCTTCGATGGCGGCCGTGCCGGTGTCACCGCTCGTAGCGCCAAGGATGGTGATCCGCTCATTTCGAACCGAGAGCACGTGATCGAAGAGGCGGCCAACCAGCTGCAACGCAACATCTTTGAACGCCAGGGTCGGCCCGTGGAACAACTCGAGCACCCACTCGTTCGCGCCCGTCTGCACCAACGGGCACACGGCCGGGTGACGGAACGTGGCGTAGGACTCATCACACATCTGGCGCAACACGTCGGCCGCAATATCTGAGCCCACGAACGGCAACATCACGTCGGCCGCAATGACCGCATAGGGCGCGCCGGTCGTGAGCGGCGGCAGCATCGGCACAAATTGCGGCATGTAGAGGCCGCCGTCGGTGGCGAGACCGGCAAGCAGCACGTCGGCGAACCCGAGCTCGGGTGCCTGCCCGCGAGTGGAGACGTAGCGCATGTTCTATTCCCCGATCACGCGCAGCAGGCCACTGGCTGAACTGACTACGTCGAGGTCGCGGAGCTCGCGCAAGGTGGCCTGCATGTCGGCCTCCTTGGCGACGTGGGTAATGAATACGAGACGAGCATCGGCTCCGAGGCCTTCCTGCTCGGCGGCGCGAATGCTCACGCCGTGGCGGGCGAACACACCGGTGACGGTGTGCAACACACCGGGCCGGTCGACAACTTCGAGCACCACGTAGAACTGTGAGCTGGTCTCATCCATGCCCAGGATCGGTGAGCGGCTAAACGTGCCGAGCGGGGCGTGGGTGCCCTTGCGAAGGTTGACTGCGGCGTCGATAAGGTCGCCTAGCACCGCGCTGGCCGTGGGTGATCCACCGGCACCACGACCATAGAACATGAGCGAGCCGACCGCTTCACCTTCGATGAAAACTGCGTTGTAGCTGTCACGCACCGACGCCAATGGGTGCTGCACCGGCACCATGGCCGGGTGCACACGCACCGCAATCTCCTTCGAGGCGGGGTGCTGTTCGCAAATGGCGAGCAGCTTGATGACGTAGCCGAGCTTCTTGGCCATGGCGATGTCTTTACCGGTGATCTGGCTGATGCCCTCGTGATACACGTCGCCCGCAACAACGCGCGACCCGAACGCTATCGACGCAATAATGGCGGCTTTCGCTCCAGCGTCGAAACCTTCCACGTCGGCCGTTGGGTCTCGTTCCGCGTACCCGAGTCGCTGCGCCTCCGAAAGCGCGACCGAGTAGTCGGCGCCTTCCTCGGCCATCTTGGTGAGGATGAAGTTGGTGGTGCCATTGACAATCCCCATGATGCGTTTGATCGGCTCGCCCCGCAAAGATTCGCGCAACGGTCGGATGAGCGGAATACCGCCCGCGACAGCCGCTTCGAACAACAGGTCGACGCCCTTGGCATCAGCCGCCGCGAACAGTTCGCCACCGAAATTAGCCAGCAGTTCCTTGTTGCCGGTGACAACAGGCTTGCCCTGCGCCATGGCCGACAGGATCAGCTCTCGGGCCGGTTCGATGCCGCCCATCAGTTCCACAACGATGTCGATGTTCGGGTCATCCACCACGCCAGCGGCGTCACGGGTCAGCACACCATCGGCCAGCACCACCTCGCGATCGCGGGACAGGGTCCGCACCGCTACACGGGTCACCTCAAGACGCACGCCCGTTGAGGCTTCAATGGCCGGAGCCTGTTTGGCGATTAACTGCACGAGGGCTCCGCCTACGTTGCCGCAGCCAAGCACGCCGATTCGAACCGTATTATCGAGTGTCACGGGCGAAGAAGCTATCGGCAACGCCCGCATATCCGCTTTGTATTACGTCAAAACTCGGCGGCCACCAGATTCTCGGTGAGGATATCGACGTAGTGCTCGTCGTTGAAGTGCTCAGCCACGAAGGCTCGGGCCTGCTGGGCCATGGCCGAAAGTCGGTTCGGGTCGGCCAGCGCCGCTTCGATCATCTCGTGCATCGCCCCCGGGTTTTCGGGGGCGACTCCGATGATGAGTCCTCTTGCCGCATACTCGGCCAAGTCGCCAGCGGTGGCCGTTGCAATGACGGGACAGCCGCAAGCCATGGCCTCCCACACGACCGTGAGACCTGAGCCGTGATTGTCGGCGATAAGCGGCACGATAGTGAGGCACGCGGCACGGTACATGTCCCGGAGTTCCATCAGACTTTGGCGTCTGATGGTCATGTTGGCAGGTAGCTGCTTCGGGTATGCGGGCGAGGCCAGACCCGATGGCATCGATGACATCGCGCACACATCGACCACTACCGCGAGGTCCTTGACGGCTTCGGCCAAGGTTCTGTAGTCACGGTCGACCAGCCCCGCGCTGACGACGAGCGGCGTACCCTGGTGGTGTGGAGGCTCGCTGGGCGAGAAGAAATTGAGGTCGATGACAGCAGGTAGCACCAGCACCGTCGGACACGACGGGCCGCCAGCGTCGCGAAGATGCCGCGCCTTGTTGTCGGTGATAACCACGAAGGATGTGACGCGGCGCTTCACGGCCAATAGCAGCTTGGTGGACCGGACACGTTCGGGCCACGTGACCGACACCACCAGCGCAGGTCGTTTGCGACGGAGCATGGTGAGAAGGGCAACGGTGAACCCAAGGTCCTCGCCCGTTGCATAAACCAGCTCGCCGGTCTTGACCCGACGGGCGACGCTGTGGGCAATGGACCAGACGCCCACGTTGGAGTAAAAGCG
>JAYTKG010000270.1:0-2657 GCA_043730435.1 Acidimicrobiia bacterium
CGTGGACAGGACTCCATCACCATGTCGATGAATATGAATCGCGAACAGAAGCGCCAGATGCGCAAGATGGGCGCCATCAATGAGAACGACGCGCCCGTGCGCGCCGATCGTCAGGCGCCCGCGGCTCGGGTGAAAGAGGAGCGCACGCCGCCCCGCCAGTTCATCCGTGAGGTGCGCGGCGAACTGCGCAAGGTCGCGTGGCCGAGCAGGGAAGAAGTCAAGAACTACTCCATCATCGTGCTCACCACCGTCGTGATTTTCACCGCTTTTGTTGCCTCGCTGGACTTCGGCTTCGGCAAGCTTTCCCTCTGGCTGTTTAACGGATGAGTGACACCGAAATGATTGAAGAAGGCATGTCCGACGACGCAATGCCCGAGCTGGATGAGTCCACCGAAACAGTTGACGCAGAGTCGGTTGAGACTGAGTCGGTTGAGACTGAGTCGGTTGAGGTTGTGGCCGAAGACGCCGTGACCGTCGATGCCGCACAGGCCGATGAGACCATTGCTTCGGATGATGCAGTTGCCGAGGAAACCGTTACGCCGAACGACGCCGTCGAGGAGGACGAAGTTCCCTACGACAACCCGCACCTTCGTCCGGGCAAGTGGTACGTCGTGCATTCCCAGTCCGGGTACGAAAAGAAGGTCAAGTCCAACCTCGAGGCCCGCACCGCTTCCATGAACATGGAGGACAAGATCTTCGAAGTCGTCATTCCCATGGAAGACGTGCAGGAGTTCAAGAACGGCCGCAAGGTCGTTGTTCAGAAGAAGGTCTTCCCCGGCTATCTCCTGGTTCGCTGCGAGATGAGCGATGACAGCTGGTACGTCATTCGCAACACCCCCGGCGTCACCGGATTCGTGGGTCAGGGTCGTCTCGGCCAGAAGCCCACACCGCTGTCCCGCAAGGAAGTAGAAACGTTCCTGTCGGCCAAGGGCGACGGCGAAGCGCAGGTTTCCAAGCGCAAGCCAAAGATGGAATACGAAGTGGGCGAAAGCGTCCGTGTGAAGGAAGGCCCGTTTGCCGACTTCACCGGATCGGTGGCCGAAATCAACCTCGATCACCTCAAGCTCAAGGTGCTGGTCAACATCTTCGGACGAGAAACCCTCGTCGAGATGGACTTCAGCCAAGTCGCCAAGTTGTAGAAACCTCCTCGCATCGTCCACAATGGACGGTCGCCGCCGACAGTCCTCTATCGGCATGCCCCTCCCTACGTAGTACTCGAAGGAACGTCATCATGGCCAAGAAAAAGATCGCAGCCATCGTGAAGATCCAGATCCCCGCAGGCAAGGCCACTCCGGCCCCGCCCGTCGGTACGGCTCTGGGGCCTCACGGTGTGCCCATCATGGAATTCGTGAAGCAGTACAACGCTGCCACCGAATCGCAGATCGGCACCGTCGTGCCCGTCGAGATCACCGTCTTTGAAGACCGCACCTTCACGTTCATCCTCAAGACGCCGCCCACGCCTGTTCTCATCCGTGAAAAGGCTGGCCTGCCCAAGGGTTCCAGCACCCCGGGTAAGGACGTTGCCGGTTCCATCTCTGAGGCGCAGATCGAAGAGATCGCCAAGATCAAGATGCCCGACCTCAATGCCTACGACATGGAGCAGGCCAAAGAGCAGGTTCGTGGAACCGTTCGCTCCATGGGTCTCGTCATCAAGTAACTCCCTTCGGGGATCCGCAGCACTCCACTGCCGCGACCGGGAACACCTCACCCGGCCGGCCTACCCAAGAGGGAGCCATCATGGCGCAAGGTAAGAAGTACATCGACGCACTCAAGCGTTTCGACCGAGATCAGCTGTTCACCCCCACCGAAGCACTCGGTCTGGTGAAGAGCCTGGCCGCTGCCAAGTTCGATGAGTCGGTCGAGATCGCCGTTCGTCTCGGCGTCGATCCCCGTAAGGCCGACCAGATGGTCCGTGGCACCGTGGCGCTTCCGTCCGGTACCGGCAAGGACGTCCGCGTTGCGGTGTTCGCTCAGGGTCCGGCTGCGCAAGCCGCCCGTGACGCTGGTGCCGACCTTGTTGGTGCCGAAGATCTGGCTGCCGAGGTAGAGAAGGGCAACATGGCCTTCGACATCGCCATTGCGACCCCCGACCTCATGCCGATGGTCGGCAAGCTCGGTCGTGTGCTCGGCCCCCGTGGTCTCATGCCCAACCCCAAGACCGGGACCGTCACCATGGACGTTGCGAAGGCCGTCGCCGAATTCAAGGGCGGCAAGGTCGAGTACCGCACCGACCGCTACGGCAACGTGCACGTGCCCGTCGGTAAGGCCAGCTTTGCTCCCGAAGCACTGCTCGCCAACGTCACCGCCGTGCTCGACGAGTTGCAGCGGGCCAAGCCCTCTGCGTCCAAGGGCAAGTACATGCGCAAGATCACCATCTCGTCCACTATGGGCCCCGGCGTCAAGATCGACACCGGTCGGCTCAAGCCCGAGGTCTAGACCACAAGGTTTCCCGGTTCGCCGGGGGAGTAGCACCATGCAGTATCCGCAACACCTGTAGTACCCAACCAAAATCGCTCGCCCAAGACACCTGGTTCGGTTCGCCGAACAATGGGGATTCAATCCCCGCCAGACGAGGCGGACTCCTCGAAGCCCCGTGCTTCTCGGTGTTCGTTTTCATGCGAGCCCGAGTTATGCACGAAAGGAGGTATCGATGGAGA
>JAYTKG010000271.1:0-5285 GCA_043730435.1 Acidimicrobiia bacterium
CCGGTCATCGTGCGGAAGGGAGTGACGACGTCGAAGCGGGTGGCGTTCAGTTTCGATGCCGGATCGGATTCCGGTCACACGGCAGAAATTCTTGACCGACTCGCGGCCGAACACATACGGGTCAGCTTCGGCCTCACGGGCGACTTCGCCGGCACGTTCCCCGACCTCATTCGGCGCATGGCGAAAGAAGGCCATCATTTCATCAATCATTCCGAGAGCCATCCTTCCTTCACTGGGTTTTCCACGTCGTCCAAGCCACTGACCTCTGCACAACGACAGGCCGAACTGGCTGCAGCCGATGATGTGATCTCTGCACTAACCGGCACAACAACCAAGCCGTGGTTCCGTCCGCCTTACGGTGACCTCGACAACGGGGTGGCGCAGGACGTGGCCGCGGCCGGCTACCCAATGATCGCCATGTGGACGGTCGACTCACTCGGTTGGAAGTCGACTCCGGCCAGCCAGGTCGTGCAGCGCTGTCTCAGCCGCATCGAGCCCGGCGCGGTCTATCTTTTTCATGTTGGCTCGGCTTCGACCGACGCTGACGCGTTGGCTGACATCATCGCCGGCATCCGGTCGGCTGGGTACGAAATTGTGTCCGTCGCCGACATCATGAACTGACCCGCCAGCGGGTTATCGGTGGTAGCGGAGGTCGCAGGGCAAAGGCACGGTTAGCCACCGGTCAAGCACCGGCCAAATTAGGCCGATGGTCGTAGTACCAAGGTGCACTTACGTCGCGCCCTCAATTGGGAGTCTCATGGAGGTACCCCAACGAACACGGAGCAGAACATGAAACGACAAGCCGTTGCACTCGGCATCGCAGCCGGCGTCATCAGTCTGGTCGGACCGGCCTACGCCGCCATTCAGCACGACAGCCCTCGATCCAACATCCCTCGGGTCGTTGTCCCCATCTCGGCCTCCTCCGTGCCGTCGAACAGTTCGTCGAGTTCACCTAGTTCAACAAGCGCTTCGTCCACATCGGTCGCAGTGGTCGTGGTCGGTACCAGCGGGTCGGCACCGACCACCACCGGTTCAACGACGCCAACCACCATTGATGACCGCCGCGATCACTGTCTGGAAGCCGAGCACATCAATGAACCGGCCTGCGCGGCCGTAGCCGGTACCGTCACTGGACCCTCCACCACCACCACCACCACCGGAACCGGGTCACCATCTACCACGGTCGGCCACGATGACGACGACGACCATTCCGGTCAGGGCCGAGATGGGAGCGACGGCCGCGGCGATGACGATGACAACACCAGCACGTCGGTAGCGTCCCCACGCACGTCCACCGTCACATCGGCTTCGACGACGGTCACCACCATCGATGACGACAATGACAACGACGACACCGGCGGGGACCGAGACAACAGCGGCAGCGGCAGCGGCAGCGGCAGCCGCAGCGGCAGCGGCAGCGGCAGCGGTCACGGTGGCAATGACGACGGGGGCAAAAGCGGCAAGAACGGGTAGCCCTTCCCCCGCACCAGGACGAGGAGCCGCCACCGACCGCCCTCGGTGGCGGCTCCTCCGCATCCGGACTCAGCTCCCAAACCCCGAGGACGACGGATTCTGAGGGTCGGCATCCAACTTGAGCCTTTTCACCCTCCAACTCGGCGCTCTGACCGTCCGCTTCGAGCAAGAAGGGTCAAGTTGGAGGGCCAAGCACTTCGAGTTGGAGGGTGAGTTGCGGAGATCGGAGTCAGCCAGCCCGAGCTGAACCTGCCTTAGCGGTACTGGTCGAAGGTGCTGGTGCTGTGAGCCATGCCGTCGGGGGTGACGGCGAAGGCGCCATAGCCGTCATGCTCGGCCAGCCATTGCACGCCGTCGATTCCCATCACGAAGACCGCAGTGGCGTATGCGTCGGCCAGGGTCAGATCGGGGCCGACGACGGTGACGCTGGCCAAGCTTGTTGCGGGTTGGCCGCTTCGAGGGTCGATGATGTGTTGGCCTCGCTCGTACGTCGCTGACGTGGCGATCGCCAGTGGACCGGCGCCGATAACAACCGTCGCCAGTTTGTCGGCGAGGCCGGGATGGCGGATACCAATGCGCCACGGTCGGCCCGGCGAAGGCTCGCCTCGCACCACGATGTCGCCACCGGCGTTGATGCAAAAATCGGTGGCGCTCCACGATTCGAGGATGGCCGCGGCCCGTTGGATCGACCAGCCTTTGACCAGACCGGAAGGATCGAAACTGGTCCCGTTTGGCGCTGGCACGCGAGCGATGTCGAAGGCTCCGCCGGTGTCGACTCGCACCGCTTCGCAGAGATCAAGCACGTTGCGAATTTCGTCGGATAACTCGCCTCGCGTGATCTCGCCTCGACCGAACCGGGTGATGGGGCTGCCGTCCTTATACGGGCTGAATGTCGCATCCACGTGATGCAGCCAGTCGACCACTTCGGTGATGGCCCCGGTCGGGACATGCAGATCGCGGACATCGATGCTGACGGCCATGCCCATCACCATCTCGACGTGGTGGAGTCCGCCGGTCATGCGGTGAAGGATGCGGCCCCGCCGCGAGCTTGATCGAGAGCAGATTGCAGCGACTGGGCGTAGCCCTCACTGGTGTAGGTGGCACCCGACACCGAGTCGATGTTGGCGCTCTGTACCGACAAGGCCTCCGACCTGAGAATCGGTGTGGCCCGATTGTTGATCGAGATGCTCTTTTGCTTGTCGTTCGGCGAGGTCAATGTGGCGACGTTGGTGATCTTGCCGTTGGCGATCGTGACCGCAACCTGCACCGGCCCCCACCGGGTATCGATAACATTCCCGTCAAACGTGCTCGCGGCCAGCGTGGAAGCTGCCTGCGGGGCTGCGGTTGCTGGCGCCGCGGTAGAGGCCGACGTGACCGGGGTTTTGGCGACCGTAACCGGCGCGGTCGTAGGTGCAGCGGACTTCGCCGTCGTGATCGGGGTGGTGGCCCCGGTGATCGGCGCAGCCGTCGCAGCCGGCGTCGTCGGAATGATCGGGCTGGCCGTCGCGATCTTGGCGGAGGTGCTGCCATCCGTCAACGCAAACAACGCGCTCAGGGCACCGGTGGCCGTGAGGCTGACAGCGAGAGCGGTGGCTCGACTGCCGCGTGCCGCGTGGTTTCGCTTTGCTCGCGCTGGCGGCGTTGTACGGCCGTTCGTTTGGGCAGGCGGTGCGGGAGGTGCCGAAGGCGCGAATCGAGGCGAGGCCGATGGCGGCGTAACTCCTCGACGGCCAGAGAGCCGCTCGAGTCGAGCTTGCACGAGCGGGTCTATCGAGCCGCTGACTCTGGTCGGTACCCAATCCTGTGGCGTTGTCATGTTGCACAGTCAAGTGATCGAACTTAAGAACTCGTTGAGCAGTCTGTGAGAACTCTGTAAGACCTCTACGACGCCGGGCTCTCAACGTGGCTTAGTGTCTGCATCTCACCATCATTATCGAGGAGTTCGTCATGGGAGTACGGGTAGACCTCAACATCGTTCTCACCCATCGCAAACGCGACCCGATCGAGATGTCCGGTGGCACCACGTTCCACTTCGTCGATGCATCAGCGAAGCACGCACTTGCACTCGCTACTGCCGCCGCTGGCGGCAAGGACATACGAGTCGGCGGCGGAGCGAGCACGGCGCGCGAGTTCCTCAAGGCCGGGCTCATCGACCGGCTCCATGTTGCGATCGTGCCGATCCTGCTCGGTCGCGAGGTCAACTTGTGGGACGACCTTCGCGGGCTCGAAGACGGCTACCAGGTCAGCACTGAGGTTGCCGAGAGCGGCGTAATCCACATGACCTTCAGCCGACCGTAAGACCTCTACCAGACGGTGAGGAACGCCTGCGCCAGTTCCAACATGGGCCTGCGCCTTTGAGGGCTTAGTGCCAGACCAGACCCAGCGTCAGACCAACGAGCGCGAGATGGTAGGTAACCATGATTGCGACACGGGCGGGTGCGAACGGTTTGGCGAACAGGTCATAGCCAAGGAGGGTGTCCGACATCACGAAGAAGGCCGCGCCGACGATGGCCAAGGGACTGCCGGTTAGCGTCACCAGCACAGCCATGGATGCGATCACGACGAGATACGCGGTGACCGCAATGCCGAGAGCGACGGCTCGCTGACGGGCGCCCTTCACGATGGCGGGGCCGAAGGTGCCAACGACCACCGCCAGCGGAATCAGCGCCAAACCCGCCAGCGCGATGTGGCCGTGCGGACGGCGAAATACGGCGACAGCGAACAGGAGGTGGCCGATGAGAAACGATCCGAGTCCGCCGACGAAGTTGTCTACCACCGACATCAGCAACACATCACCGACAAGACAGAAAACCAGACCGGCGAGAACCAGCCATCGAGCGCCCGGGTGCGATGACCTTACGGTAATTGCAAGTGCAACAATGAGTACGGTCGTCAACGGCTTGGTGATGGTTTCGAGCGCGTTGTTCGGTCGCCAGCGCGAGAACCAGTTCGCCGTGGCCGCGAGCCCCGTGCCGATCAGGAGGGCGACGGCGAGCGTGGTCACAGGCGACGACTTGTACCGACTAGCTCGGTGAGCTTGTCCTCAATAGCTGGAGCGCACGGCGCATCTGCGCTCACCATGCGACTCAAGTAGGTGATGGAGACCTCATCGGCACGGATGGCACCGCCGTCGGATTCGGGCGGCAGATCCAAGATGTCGCCCCAACTCATAGTGACGCTGTACGCATCACGCAGACCAACAATCGGTTCGAGCTTGGCATCAAAAAGGGCCCGGTTGGGAGAAACGCCGACGGAGGTGCGACGCCACCCCTTGATCTGGTCGAGCGGCAGGTTGGGCACGTTCACATTGATGAGCACCGGATCCCGCGGTAGGTCACTCAGCACTTCGGCCGCCACGAGCGCAGCGACGGCACCGGCACTCCCCCACTTTTGGTCAAGCAGCATCTGATCCCACGCTTGACCCTCAATGCCGAACTCTCGAACCGCTTGACTGACAGCGATGCCGCTGACCCCTCCCGATCGCGCCGTAAGCGCGGCACCGACGGTTCCCGAGTGGTAGATCGACCGGCCTACGTTGGCACCGGGATTGATACCAGCCACGATCAAGTCGAACGGCGGGCCAAACGCGCCAAGCCGACTGAGCAGCACGCACAATGCCGGCGGACCCGTCACCGACCACGACTCGGGCACGCCGTCGACCTCCACCTTGTGCACCTCGGGTCGGCTGATGTTCAGCGACCCGAACGCGGCCCCGTATCCCGAGTACTCGGTGTTAGGGGCCACGATGACCACATCACCCAACGCAACCAATGATCGAGCCAGCACGTGCAGGCCAATGGAGTCAATACCGT
>JAYTKG010000272.1:0-2924 GCA_043730435.1 Acidimicrobiia bacterium
GCTTCACCGGCGTATCGCCTACCTTGACGGCCTGACAATTGTGGCCGTCGTCGATGTTGCCCGCCTGCGCAAAGTGGCGCCAAGCTCGTTGCTCAATCAAGCCCGACGTCAGAGCATCCCCGCCTTTCGCGAACGCGGCACGTGGAAGATGGGCATCGATTCCGACCCTGGCCATCGGACGCCGACGGCGGTTGAAGACTTGGAATCGCTCGAAGAAACCCTGGCTGTCATGTCCGACCCGGAGCTGATGCAAGCAATTCGGGAGGGTGAGTCGGCCCTTGCGTCAGGCGATTTCGTTGGGGAAGCGGAGATTCGCGCAGATCTCGCTCGCCGGAGATCTCCTCGGTGACCTACGAGGTTCGGATCTCGTCGCCTGCGAGACGAGATCTGAACAAACTGCCCGAGTCGGTCGCTGCCGCTGCGGTGGAATTCATTTTCGGTCCGCTCGCCGAGAATCCGCAACGGGTGGGCAAGATGTTGAGCAATGAGCTGGTCGGTCGACGAAGCGCCCGACGCGGGCAGTACCGCATCATCTATCGCATCGACGACGACCAGGTTCTCGTCGAGGTCATCCGCATTGCGCACCACCGTGATGCCTACCGGAGGTAGACAAACCGATGTAAGGGATTCGCCGACCGCCTCGGTTGGTGGCTCGAAGAGTGATCGTTGCCCCGCCCGTTATGTCCATCGCGCCGTGACCGAATCGCGCGAACCCGTGTAGGTTGCGCGATATGGGACATCTTGAAGAGGGTATTTACGAGCTGGCGCAGGGGCCGAACTTTGCGGTCGTCACCACGGTCAACAGCAACGGGTCGGTGCAGGCGCAACCGCTGTGGATCGATTGCGATGAGGATCACATCCTCATCAACACCGAGATGCATCGCCACCGCGTCAAGAACCTGCAGCGAGATCCGAACGTCACGGTGTGCATCGTCAGTGCAGGTGGTTGGATGCATTGGGGCGAAGTACGTGGCACGTTGGTGGAGATCATCAAAGGCCAGGTTGCCCGTGACCACATCGACCAGTTGTCGATGAAGTACACGGGCAACCCCTACGGCAACCCGATTCAGTCTGAGCGAGTCATCTTGAAGGTGAAGCCCGACCGCCAGGTGTTCATCAACTGGAGCTGACGGCTACGGCGTACGGCCGGTCCAGGCAACAAGCTGGTCGATGAGCGGAGCGTCGGCGCTGACATGCACCTGGGTGCCGAACGGCAGCTCCGCATCACGAGGAAGATCGGGTGGCAACGCCATCTGCATGGCGCCCATGCTGAGGCGACACACGTCGTTGTCCCACTGCGCCGTCTGGTGGGTTGCTCGGGCGAGATCCCAGCTGTGGACTGTGAGTTCGCTGCAGTAGATCGCCATGGCGGCCGCGCCGGGAAGTTTGGCAAACGGCAACGTGACGATGGTGCCAAGCAGCCCCGGGTTGCTCCATACCTCGGCCGCTTTTCGCCCGCCGATGTGCGCGCCGCGCTGTTGGCAATCGGACGCGGCCTTGTGGACGAATACGAGCGCGACCGCGCGGTGGCCGCTGAGGTTTAACTTGGTGGGATGGATCGGGTGCAGAGCACGGCGCCGTCGGCCACCGTCGCCCCCGCCACCACCAGACAGCTCGGTCTCGATGTAGCCCGGGCCGTTGCTGTCCTCGCATGCTCTTTGCCCACTTCGCTACGAGCGGTCTCAATGAGGCAACGGGCTGGACCACCCACGTCGCCCGGTTCAATGACGGTCGTGCGATGCCGCTGTTCGTCATGTTGAGCGGTGCCGGATTCACGTTGTTATTGCGAAGGTCACCGCAACCGAATCGTGAAGTGATCGGGCGGGTGGTGGTCCTTCTCCTGATCGGTCTGATGTTCGAATACACCACGCCAATCGCCGTGATCCTGCAGTTCTACGCGCTGTTCTTCGTGGTTGCAATGGTCGCCCGGCGGCTACCAAATAGGTGGTTGCTGGTTGGTGCTGTAGCCGTCGTGATCATCGGTGCAGTCACCTCGCTGCACCTCAACGATCATCTCCCAGCCGCGTTCGACCGGGTGAGTGACACCGCGGCGGGGTGGGGTGCCATCCCACTGCTGCGACAACCGCACGTGTTGTTGTCGGAGCTGTTCTTCACCGGCATCTACGCCTTCTTCCCCAACTTTGCGTTCGTACTGATCGGCATGTGGATCGGCCGCCAAGATCTTTCCTCGCGACGACTCCGCACCGGCCTCATGGTCGTTGGCCTGGCCATGGCCGTCGTCGGGTACGGCTCGGGGTGGTCCACCGATTCGCATCGCGTCACCGTGCATCGCTCGGCTCTGCAAACCGACCCGCTGCCCGACGAACCATCACTCTGGTGGGAACCCCTCGACGCTCACGGCCACTCCCAGATGCCAGCATGGATGGTCGGCTCCAGCGGGCTGGCCATGGCAGTCATCGGCGTTTCGCTCGTTGTCGGTGATCGTGCCGGCCGAGTTGCGTTGCCGCTCGCTCGAGTCGGGCAACTCGCATTGAGCCTGTATGTGTTCCAGGTTGCGCTCTACCGATGGCCCCTGAAGCACTGGCCGTGGGGGTTCTCCCAGGCTCAGGAAACGGGCCTCACCTTCGCCTCATTCGTGGTGTGCATGGGCGTGTGTTGGCTGTGGCGCCAGCGGTTCGCGCACGGTCCGTTAGAGCTGGTCCTGCGACGGGCAGGCGGCCGAACGTACGCGCGCGATAGGTGAACTGATTTGCGCGAGATCATTGGTACACGTCGGCACGATGCGGTATTCGAATGACGGCCACGATACGTACGACATCGTCCATCTCGTAAAGGATTCGGTACGGGCCGACTCGTGCCGAATAGGTGCCCGCGAACTCGTGACGCAATGGCTTGCCGACCCGTTGCGGGTTCTCCGCAAGGGGACCGGCAATGAAGGCAATCACTGCGTCAAACGCCTTGGC
>JAYTKG010000273.1:0-4472 GCA_043730435.1 Acidimicrobiia bacterium
GTTTCGATCAGCGCATCATCCTGTGGAGCGCGTCCCATGATGTGGAGGCCGCCGCGGATCTGCGCGTCTTTCAGCTCGCACAGATATCCGTCCACATGACCGATGAGGTTATCGAAGCCGTCATCTTCAAAGTCGGCTTCGGTGGGCGTCTGATCGAGTCCGAGATCTCGGTTGAGGTTGGCCTGCACTAACAGTTCCCAGATGCGAACTCGTTGCGCTGGCAACTTCTTCGGATCGAGTGCAGCCAGTTGCGAGTGCTCATCAAGCAGCTGTTCCAGCTTGGCCAGATCGTCGTACGTTTCGGCTCGAGTCATCGGGGGCTGCAAATGATCGATGACCACGGCGTGGGCGCGCCGTTTGGCTTGTGTTCCTTCGCCCGGATCATTGACCACGAACGGGTAGAAGAACGGCATGTTGCCAATGGCCGCGTCGGGGAAACAGGAACCGGACAGACCAACGCTCTTGCCGGGCAGCCATTCCAGCGTGCCGTGTTTGCCCAGGTGCACCACCGCGTCAGCGCCCCACACGTCGTCAAGCCAGCGATAAAACGCCAGGTAGTGATGGGCGGGCGGGAGTGTGGGTGAGTGATACACCGCAATGGGGTCATCGCCGTAGCCGCGGGGTGGCTGAATGGTGACCATCACATCGCCGAGGTCAAGACCGGAGAAGACGAGGCGGTCATCGTGCACGCGAGCCGTGCCGGGCGCCTGGCCCCAGATGTCGGTGACCATTTGTTGGGCGTCGCCGGGCAGGGTCGCAAACCAACGGTTATAGGTAGCGGCATCGAGCGAACCAACGGACTCTGCCAGCTCCACGTCGGACAGCGTGTCGGCGTCGTACACAAGGGTGTCGGCCAGTTCAGCCATGAGAGCATCACCGTCGGCTGGTATGCGCGTGACGTTGTGGCCTGCGTCACGCAGCGCGTGAAGAAGGTCGATGGCAGATGCTGGAGTGTCGAGTCCGACCGCGTTGCCGAGGCGGCTGCGCTTGGTTGGATAGGCCGACAACACGATCACCACCTTCTTGCCCGCCGCTGGCATTCGCCTGAGCAATGCAGCCCGGTAGGCGATACCGGCAACACGAGCGGTGCGATCGGGAATGGTGCGATACGCATATGCGGGTGCACCCAGCACATCGCCATCATCGACCAACTCCTTGAACGCGAACGGTGGAGCGATGATGCGGCCGTCGAGTTCGCACCCGGCCACGCCCATGGCTACATCAACCGGTGACAGGCCTGCGTCGGAGTCGGCCCACGCCGACGATGAAAGGCTTGATGCCGGCGCCTGAATGACGGCCACATCGAGCGCAGCGAACTCGGCCACGTCCCACGCATCACCGTCGAGCCCGCCTGCGCCACCCGTGATTCCGGCACCTGCTACGGCGCCGCCCATGGCCAGCACCGTGGTGACGAGTGCGTCGACGGCATGCGCAGCACAGAGATCGAGCGCCGGTACGTGGCCTTCGCGGTTGGGTCGCAGCGAGTAGCAGTACACCGCAAGGGCATCTGACCCCTGCGCGGCCAACTCGTTGCAGAGGTCGGTAACGAACTGGGTGTTGGCGGCGAGCAGATGCGCTCGATAGAAGATGACGCCAACGAGTGGCTTGGAGGGGTCGCGCTTTACGCCGGCGCGACCAAGGCCAGCGCCTTCCCACACACCGAAGTCGGCAACGGGAGTGGGCGGGGCGAATCCGAAACCTTCGAGAAGAACGGTGTCTGCCACGAAGCGAAGCAGGTTCTCGATGTTGGACGCGCCACCAGCGCAGAGGTAGCCGAACGCTTCGGTAACCAGACCTGACGATGCGGTGGACAGCGCGGCCAGTTCAGCATCGGGCTCTGATTCGCCACCGAACGCCAAGACCGGAATTGACTGCTCGATGCAGCGGGAGCGCAATGTATCGAAGCCGACGCCGTTGGCCCAAGAGCCTCGTCCACCCAACAAACGGACAATCACACACCGCACGTCGTTGAGCGCAGCGTCGGTGGCGAAACGTTCGGGGTGCGCCGCCCGGACGGCCGGGAACCCCTCGGGCAGTCCATCGGTGATGGTTCGCAGGGTGAGGATTTCGGTATCGGCGTTGGTGATGAACAGGATCATGCAAGGGCTCCGGCGGGTGTGCGGGAACCAAGCGCCCCGAGAGAAATCAGGCGCTCGATGGCGGCCATGTCGACGTGCTGCTCGATGGCATCGGCCAATCGATCGAACTGGTCTTCGCGGGCGGCCGCGTACGACACGTCGGCCGAAACCCATGTCTTTCCCGACCGTGCGGCGATGTCGCGCAGGAAGGCGTGGCGGAAGTTGTCAGCCTCGAAGAGGCCGTGCATTGTGGTGCCCATGAACCGGCCATCGGCCACACCATCAACGGTTCCATCCAACAGCGTGAGCCATGGCGTGCCTGCTGTTGGGTGAACCCGACCGTGATGGATCTGGTAGCCGTGCACATCATGTGTGCCAACCGAGCCATTGATCTGGCGGGTGACCTTGAGCGGCTCAAAGACCGTAGACACGGGGAGTAGTCCGAGTCCGTCCACCCGGCCCGCCGCGGATTCCACCGGATCATCGATGGTGCCACCCAGCATTTGATAGCCGCCGCATATGCCAAGGACCGGTGTGTGGAGCGTGCGCAACGCACGATCAAAGCCTCTCTCTCGTAGCCAGGCAAGGTCGGCCACGGTGGCTTTCGTACCGGGCAGGATAAGGAGGTCGGGTTGGCCAATTCCGGATGCGTCGTGCACGAAGCGCACGCTGACGCCCGGCTCGATACAGAGCGGATCCACGTCGGTGAAATTCGACAGCCGAGGAAACGCCACAACCGCAATGTCGAGGGTGTCGGCCAACGGTGCCTGCTGGGCTCGCGGTCGTGGACCGGACAGCGCAAGCGAATCCTCAGCGTCAAGGGCAAGATCGTACAGCCAGGGCAGCACGCCAAGCGTGGGCACACCGCACGCAGCTTCCAGTTGCGCAGTGCCATCAAGCAGCAGGGCAGGGTCACCGCGAAGCTTGTTGATGACAAAGCCCTTCACCAGTTTGCGGTAGTGCGGTGGCAGCAAACCGACCGTTCCGTACAGTGCCGCGAAGACGCCACCGAGGTTGATGTCGCCCACCACAATGGCCGGAAGGCCAGCCTCATGGGCGATGCGGAGATTCACGATGTCGTGGGCCAACAGGTTGATTTCGGTTGGGCTTCCCGCACCCTCAAGGAGCACCACATCGAAGCGATTGCGAAGATCGCTCAGTGCATTGAGCACGGTGACCAACAGTTTCGGCTTGTAATCGTGATATGCCGCGGCCGACATCTCACCAATGGCTTGGCCGAGCACCACAACCTGGCTGGTGCGTTCGCCGGTGGGCTTCAAGAGAACCGGGTTCATCATCACTTCGGGCTCGATGCCCGCAGCTGCAGCCTGCATCACTTGGGCCCGACCGATCTCGTGACCAGAGGGCGTGATGGCCGAGTTCAACGCCATGTTTTGGGCTTTGAACGGCGCAACCCGGATACCGTTGCGTGAGAGCACGCGGCAAAGCCCGGCCACGAGTTGGCTCTTGCCCGCGTCACTGGTGGTGCCGCACACCATCAATCCGCCGCTGAGCGTCACGTGGTTACATCCGAGGATTGGGTGCGCATCCACGCTGCGAGTTCTTCTACCGAACGCGGGCAGTTCGTGGGGCGAGCAGTAATCGCCATGGCCTCCCACACCACGGCCACCGATGGCCGACGAAGACGAGCGGTGGCGATGAGCTCCGGGTTGGAGAGCAGTGCTGGTTCGCCAGAGGCGAGTACTTTTCCTTGATGCAGAACTGCGATGGAGGAGGCCCAGGCCGCAGCCAAGTCGATGTCGTGGGTGGACAGCACGATCGACGTACCCGACACGTGGAGCCGGTCGAGCAGGTCGAGCACCTCGCTCACACCAGCCGGGTCAAGCCCTGCGGTTGGTTCATCAAGCATGAGGACACACGGCGACATGACAGCGATGGCAGCAATGGCAACACGATGCTTCTCGCCACCCGACAGAAGGTGCGTGGGTCGCTCGGCCAAGTGAGCGAGCCCAAGTTCGTTCAGCGTTGCTTCCACCTTGGCTCTGGCTTCGTCTTGTGACAGGCCGAGGTTGAGTGGGCCGAAGCCCACCTCCTGCAGCACCGTTCCGGCCATCAGCATGTCGTCGGGATCTTGCAGCACGAGACCAACTTCGCGCCGCCACGCCCGAAGCGCCGCTCGGCTGTATCCCTGTGGCTCGGCGCTGAGCGACACCGTGCCGGACTCGGGCCGAAGGCTCCCGTTGAGATGCAGCAGCAATGTGGACTTCCCGGAACCGTTGGCTCCGAGGAGTGCTACCCGACTTCCGGGTTCGATGGTGAGCGAACATCCGTCGAGTGCGAGTGGACCGTTCTTCAAGTAGCGATAGCGAAGCTCGGTAGCAGTGACTGCGAGGTGGCTCATGAAAGCGCCCGCGCCACGACTGAGATAGTTGC
>JAYTKG010000274.1:0-3631 GCA_043730435.1 Acidimicrobiia bacterium
CTCCTGGATTCGCAATCTCCTGGGCGGCCTGAACCTTCCGGGTGTCGGCCGGCTCTTCGGCGGCGGTTCTGCGACGTCCGCGGCCACCACCGTTACAGAAACCGCCGCCACTGGTTCGTCCGGACTCGGTGCGGTTGGCGGCGTGGCCGCGGCGGCTGCTGGCGGCGCGACTGCTGCGGCCGTTGGCAGCGCAGCCAAGATGACCACCGGCTCAACGTCGTCTACCGTCAAGAAGGCCGTCGTCACCGAGACCGCCCGCAAGGGCGGCCTGGCGTGGTGGAAGTGGCTCATCCCGCTGTTGATCCTTGCGGCCATCATCTTTGGGCTGACCCGTTGCGGCAGCTCGAAGGACTCGTCCACCTCGGCAAGCACCACCGCAAGCACTGCCGCCGCTCCCGCCACCACTGTCGCTGCTCCGGCCACGACTGCGGCGGCCACGACCGCAGCACCTGCCACCACTGCGGCGGCCACGACCACCGCTGCTGCGGCTACGACCGTTGCGCCCGCCACCACGGCCGCTCCGGCCAGCACCACGACGGTTGCAGCTGCATCAAGCACCACGGCCGCTCCGGCTGCGGGTGACATCCTTTCGGTCGCCACCGGCGCCGGGAGGTTCACCACGCTGGCCAAGCTCATCGGCGATGCCGGGCTCACCGACACGCTCACGGGGGCCGGTCCATTCACCGTATTCGCGCCAACCGACGAAGCGTTCGCCAAGGTCCCCAAGGCCACCCTCGATGCGTTGGCGGCCAACAAGGATCTACTGAAGCAGGTGCTCTCGTACCACGTGGTCGCTGGCAACGTGAAGGCCAGCGATCTGAAGGCCGGTGACGTCAAGACCGTCAATGGCGCAACGTTTGCTCTTGCCATCAACGGCGGCAAGGTCACGGTGAACAGCGCCAACGTGGTCACCACCGATATCGCCGCCAAGAACGGCACCATCCACGTGCTCGACGCCGTCATCCTGCCCCCGGGCGCCACCCCGGCCGCAAGCACCCCCACCTCCACCCTCGTCGGCACCAGGTAGCGACCAAGCAGACGAATCGAAAGGGTCCCGGTCATCGATGTGATCGGGACCCTTCGGTCTACAAGGCAGTCGCACTGCGCTCGTAGCATTGTCTGAGCGAAGCGAGTCCGAGCGAAGCAGAGCGGGAGGCGAGGAACGAGCCGGAGCGCCGCAAGCGAGGCATCAGAAGAGCGTGGGTTGTTCGGCGCGCCAGATGCGAGCACTGGTGTAGGCGAGGCCATCCATAAACACCCAACTGCGGCGATGTTCGCTGCATGGGCCGTAGCCTTGGAGCGCCGCCTTGTGCGTGGGGCAGGGGTAGCCCTTGTTAGTCTCGAAGCTGTACGGGGGGAAGTGGGCTGACATCGCACGCATTTCGCGGTCGCGGCTGACCTTGGCGAGGATGCTGGCTGCCGCCACAGACAGGCAGTAGGCGTCGGCTTTCACCATCATCTGCGTATGCGGGACGATACCGGCAAGAAAGTTCCACTTGCCGTCGACGATGGCGGCGTCAACGGACATACCCAGCCCTTCCACGGCGCGGCGGGCGGCCAGGCGTTGCGCTTCGGCCATGCCCAAGTCGTCGCACTCCTGTCGACTGGCGGCGCCAACGGCCCACGCCTCACACCAGCCAGCGATGCGATCAAACAGCTGCTCGCGCTCGGTTTCAGTCAACATCTTCGAGTCACGCACGCCGTTGACCCGCTTGCCCCGCGGCAGTAACGCGGCACCGACCACCAGTGGTCCGGCCCACGCACCGCGGCCAACTTCATCCACACCTATGACGTACTGATGACCGGCTGACCACATCTCCTGCTCGACCTGGCGCGTCGGAGCCACTTTCTTGGAAGGCGCCTTCGACCGGACCACACCAGGACGGTAGCGTGCATTCCCATGACGAAGCCCACCGTTACCATCCCCGACCAACTTGCTCCCGCCGAACTGGTCATTGTTGATGACGTTGTCGGTGACGGTGCTACCGCGGCTTCTGGCCAGAATGTGATGGTCCATTATGTGGGTGTCTCATGGTCCACCGGCGAGCAGTTCGATGCATCGTGGGATCGGATGGAGCCGTTCGAATTCCGGTTGGGTGCAGGCCAGGTCATCACGGGCTGGGACAAGGGCGTTGCTGGCATGAAGATCGGTGGCCGCCGAACGCTCACCATCCCGCCGCACCTCGGCTACGGCGCGCAGGGCGCCGGTGGTGTGATCAAGCCAAACGAAACTCTCGTGTTTGTCATCGACCTTCTCGCGGTTCGGTAGTAGGTGCTCGTTGATCAACGTTGATGGGCACATGTACGACGCTCAAGATGCGGCGGGCACCATTGCCGCGTTGGGAGCGTGGTGGGAACAGCTCACACGCGGCCGAGTGACTCCCGTCGGGTTTGAAGACTTGCTCGCAACCCAGAGCACCGCACTGACCGACATGCTTGGCACGGCCGCGACCGATGCGTCACTCGAGACCATCGACCGCTTGGCCCAGACCGCTTCGGGCCTCGTGCGCAAGGGTGGCGACGCCTCGTCGTTGCTCCCGCTCTCGCTGCGACTCATTGGCGACGCCGGCGAATCGCTGCGCGCTGCGGGCGCGTTGCCGCCCACCGATCACGGACTGGTGGCGCAACTCAACGTGTCGGGTGGCGGTGTGCCGAAAGTTCCGGTGGCGTCATTCATGATCGACAAGACCGGCCCGGTTGGCGACACGCAACGCACTCGACTGCACCACGGACGGCCCTGGCAGGCGGTGTGTCTGTGGGCTGCCGAGGTGGTGGACGCGTTCGCCGCCGAAGGACATCCGATCGCGTACGGCAGCGCCGGTGAGAACATCACCGTGCGGGGCGTGCCGTGGGGTCAGGTGCAGGCCGGCGTGCGCATGCAGGTCGGCGGGGCGTTGCTGGAAATGGCGCCGTGGGCACTGCCCTGTTCCAAGAACGCGCAGTGGTTCATCGGGCGTGACTCATCGTTGATGCATCACGACCGAGGGCCCGTTAGCCGCATCTACGCCAGCGTGCTCGAACCCGGCATGGTACGCACCGGCGACGAAGTCGTGCTCGAACCCTGAGCGACTAAACCGACCATCACGGACACGTTCCTGCAAAAGTGAAGCGACACGATCAACCTCGTCCGTCAACGACCTTGATCATCTGAACAGCTGGATTGTCAGGGCTGTGGTGCACCAGCGTTGTAATGCCGATCTCGAGGCCATCAACCGCGGTGATCAGGGAGCCATGGGTGTCGGCGGTTGTCACGTAGTTATCAACCGCGCTCGGGATGCCGAACCAGGTCGGTAGCGACGCAAGAATAGAACGACAGATCGCTCCCGCGCCACGGTCAACTTCGCGAAGTTCCTAGTTCACAGCCAGAAGCTTCGCATCGGACCAAGGCACTTCGTCGACTGATTTCCTTAACGACCAGCGACAAGCTAACCGCAACTGAGGGCATCCCCGATCCACCACAGCTTCCAGCACGTAAAGCAGTACATAAGTCCTTCTCAGTGGCACTTTCTTGACGAACAATCAGTGGGAATACGTGTTCGTATTTGGTAGAGTTTGATCTATGGAAACGGCGGCGGAACTGCACGATTTGCTCGACAAAATCCTGGCGAACGACATCGAATTCTTCACCGCG
>JAYTKG010000275.1:0-1911 GCA_043730435.1 Acidimicrobiia bacterium
CTGGGTGGAGTCAGCGCTCAACCGCTGCAAGCCACGAGGCCTTGCTGATCCGGTGCCCACCTCGGTTTTGGAGCAGTACGGCCTGATCGATCGCCAAACTGCTCTGTTCAACATCCACCTGCCAGAGACCATGGACGACAAGGAGAAGGCACGCCGACGCTTGGCCTTCGATGAGTTGTTGCGTGTGCAACTTGTTTTGGTGCTGCGCAAGAAGGCGTTGGAGCGAGACGCGCTCAGCTTGCGCCATCAGGTGGGCGGTGAGCTCGTGCGTCGCTTTCATGCTGCGCTTCCGTACGGCCTGACTAGGGCGCAGGTGCGCACCATCGCAGAGATCGAAGCTGATCTCGCCGGCCCGCACCCGATGCACCGACTGCTGCAGGGTGATGTGGGTGCTGGCAAGACGACCGTTGCGGTCTCGGCGCTACTCGCTGCTGTGCAGGGCGGACATCAGGGTGCACTCATGGCGCCCACCGAAGTGCTGGCCGACCAGCATTACGTCGGCATCACCCGCATGTTGGCTGGCCTTGAAGTACCCGACCCGGACAATCTCTTCGGTGATCGTCCTCTTCGGGTGGCGTTGCTCACCAACAAAGTCACCGGCGCCGAGCGGCGGGAAACGTTGGCTGGCCTGGCCGATGGCACCATTGATCTGGCCGTTGGCACGCACGCTCTCATTCAGGAAGCAGTGGCGTTCAAGAGTCTCGGTGTCGTGGTCGTTGACGAGCAGCACCGCTTCGGTGTGGAACAGCGCGCCATGCTGCGCACCAAAGGTGAGGAAGGCGCAGCCGGCACCGTGCCCGACGTTTTGGTGATGACGGCCACGCCCATTCCTCGTACGGCCGCCATGACGGTCTATGGCGACCTCGACGTGTCCGTGCTGGACGAATTGCCGCCTGGCCGTACGCCAATCAAAACCATGTGGGCCGACGGTCCGCTCATGGAAGAAGCGGTCTGGGCCGACGTGAAACACGCCGTCGCCGCCGGGCAGCAAGCCTTCGTCGTGTGCCCGCTCATTGATGAGAGCGAGAAGCTCGAAGTCGCGTCGGCCGAAGAGACGTTGCATCGCTTGTCGTTGGTTGACCTTCCTGGCCTTCGGCTCGGCCTGCTCCACGGCCGCCTGCCCGCCGCCGAAAAGACCGAGACCATGGAGAAGTTCCGACGGGGCGAACTCGACGTGCTGGTGGCCACCACCGTCATCGAAGTAGGCGTTGATGTCCCCAACGCTACGGTCATGGTCATTCTCGACGCGGACCGGTTCGGCATAGCGCAGCTCCATCAGCTTCGTGGCCGTGTTGGTCGCGGCAAGATCGCGTCGATGTGTTGGCTGGTGACGGGGGAGAAGGACGAAGGTGGCCCCGAGGGCAATCCGCGAGTTGAAGCCTTGGTGGCATCCACCGACGGTTTCGAACTGGCCGAAGTCGACCTCGACCTGCGTGGCGAAGGCACCATCATGAACACGGCTCAGAAGGGCCGCAGCGACCTCAAGCTGGCCTCCCTTCGTCGTGACCGTGAACTGGTGACCAAGGCCCGAGAAGCGGCCTTCACCATCGTCAACAGTGACCCGATGCTGACGGACCACAAGACGCTCTACGACGAACTCGCCCTCTTCTTCGAGGCTGAGGACGAAGCGTTCCTTTTCAAGTCGTAGGGAGCGGGTCAGGTTCTTTCGCAGAGCGAAACGACGTGAACATAGGCGGGACCGAGGGGTGGACATGTGTGAGGACAAGTATGAGGACAAGTATGAGGACAAGTATGAGGACAAATTACACTAGTGCAATATCTCTTTATCCTGGTAGAGGTGAGTAAATGATTGGACAGATCCTGAGACACGATATCGTTCACATTCATGGACAGTCCTTGGATCAGCTTCAAGATCGATCTGGCCTCGATGGGCGCATCGTTCTGGATGCT
>JAYTKG010000276.1:0-14078 GCA_043730435.1 Acidimicrobiia bacterium
CTCCGGCCGTTACCCGCTGGAAGACATCAACGAATCCATGGCGTCGGTAAAGCGCGGCGAAGCCCTCCGCAACGTCATCACCTTCTAGCAGGGTGCCGAAAGAGGTAATGTCGACCTAGCGCTACGGCAGGCAGGATTGCTTTTGGTCCTGACGGACTCGTGGCGAATCACCTGGGCGGGCCGCTATGACGTGCAGCCGCCGCTCGTCAAGACGATGTACGGCCAGTCACTCGTCTTGACTCAGATGCCGACCCGACGGAGGGAAGCGAACGTCGGCTCAGGCACGGTCAGCATGAGTGCCATCATGGCGCATGCAACCCGACGACTCACGCCGGAGTGGTTCGGCTCCGTGCTGGCGGCCGAGATTTCGGTGGTCAGGTGCACGTCGATTGGCGTGGGCATGGTGGGTCTGAACCTGCGGTGCAAGCTGGGGCTGAACCGCAACTGTGAGTGTCGTCGGTAGTCTGGTGCTTGTGCCAGCAGTCGACGACCATGGGACCGGTACCCGCGAGCATGAGGCCGATCACCATTCCGTGAGCCATCGTCGTGAATCGCGCCTGCGCATCGCGCTCGGTTTGAACCTGGTGATCGTTGTGGTGCAGGTGGTGTTCGGGTTCATCGCCCGATCGCTCGGGTTGCTGGCCGATGCGGGGCACAACCTCACCGATGTGGCCGCCGTCGTGCTGTCGTTGCTGGCAGTGCGCTGGGCGCGGCGCCGGCCGACCGGTCAACGGTCGTTCGGGCATCACCGCGCCACCATCCTGGCGGCGCAGGCCAACGCTGCCATGATCCTGGCCGCCACGGTACTCATCACCTACGAAGCGATCCGCCGCATCCTGCATCCCCAAGAGGTGAGTGGCGGCATCGTGGTTATCGTGGCCTTGCTGGCGGCTGCGGTAAATCTTGGTGCGGCGTTTGCGCTTCGGGAACCCGATACTGGTCACGGGCATGGCCACGACCTGAATATGCGTTCGGCGTTCCTGCATATGGCGGGGGATGCAGCGGCGTCGCTTGGCGTGGCGCTGGCCGGCCTCCTCATGCTGCTCACAGAAGGCAACTACTGGCTGGATCCGCTGGTGTCCATCGGCGTTGGACTCGTCATTGCCTACCACGCCTGGAAGCTGTTGCGATCAACCAACGAAGTGCTGCTCGAGTCCACTCCCGCTGGTCTCGACATCGCCGAACTGACCGCCGTGATCAACGGGATGGGCGGAGTGGAGCATGTGCATGACCTGCATGTGTGGAGTCTGTCGAGTGACATTCGTGCCCTATCCGCACACCTAGTGCTTGATGGTCACCCAACGCTGGAAGAAGCACAGGTAGTTGCATCCGCAATCAAACGGTTGATCGGGCCCCGCTTCTCCATCGCCCACGCCACCCTCGAACTCGAATGCGAATCCTGCATGGATGAAGGACCGTGGTGTGCCATCGATGACTTCACCCCCCTCGCCCGGGGTCACCAGCACTAACCAAGCCGGCTTTGTTGTCGTTGGCTGTTGCTGGACAACATCCAACGACAACAAAAGGCTCACGCGCTGACGGACGGGAGTGCCTGGTAGATCGCGATCAGATCGGCGACGGTGGTTGCGAGATGTTGGTCGATGTCGATATCGCTTACCCGCTCTGGGTGCCAGCCGAGCAGGCGGTACTGGCGATCGCGCCATCTGTCGTAGCGGCTCTGCGCGTAGCTACTGTGCCAGGCCGGATGGTCGACTTCAATGATGAACTTACGGGTCGGCTCGGCCAGATCCGGATGCACGAGGTCACCGCCAGCTAGTTCCAAAGGCATCTGACGTTGAATCGTCGGAAGTCCTCCTTGCTCAAGCGCTTTCACCAGGCGCAGCTCATAGTCGGAGTCGACCGGCCGCTGGGTGACCGGGCGCTGAGCCAGTACAGCGTTGAATCGGGCCGCGCCATTTCGTCCAGGCCGGGCCAGACGAGCCTGGGTTGCGAGCAGCTTCGTGCGGGTGAACAAACCCTTCGCTAGGCCTTGCTCGATGATCGACTCGAGATCGTCAGCCGGAATCATCGATGACAAGTCAAACACCGTTCTTGCCGCCGATGTGTAGACGATTCCATCGGATCGCCGAACAACGTCGGCTGGTGGTAGCACGGACGTCGAGTGAAGCACAACGTTGTCGAGCGCGCTGCCGTCGGTTCGGCGCCGTGCGCCCTTCAGTACGCTCACGTGCAAATCGCGGTAGCGACTCAGCTTTCGAAAGCCCAAGAGCTGCCCGGCTGATGCGTGAGAGATGGCGCCGTCGCTGTATGCGATGAGAGCAACCATCCGCTGCAGCTCTGTTCTGGCTGCCGCAGCTGACACGTACACGCCCCGATGGACTTCGACCAACCGCCCTGACTCTCGGAGCCCTCGTAGTTGACCATCGGTGAACTGGTGCTCCTTCAGCCATCGCCGGGTGAGCACGCCATGATGCGCAGCCAACCAGGCTGCCAATACGTCCTCGTTGCCCATGTCATCCTCCGACACACTCCTGCATCAAGGGGGAAGAATGCCGACGGTAATCGACTTTGTGGTCGTTGGATGTTGCTGGAGAACATCCAACGACAACAAAGAGCCGGCGGACCTAGGCCAGTCGTCAGCGGTCAGCGGTGTGGTTGGAAGCGGCGGAGGCGCAGGCTGTTGGAGACGACGAACACGCTGGAGAAGGCCATGGTGGCTCCGGCAATGAGCGGGTTGAGGCGGCCGCTGGCGGCGAGGGGAATGGCGGCGACGTTGTAGGCGAACGCCCAGAACAGGTTGCCCTTGATGATGGCCAGCGTTCGGCGTGACAGACGGATGGCGTCCCCGGCCGCTCGCAGGTCACCGCTCACCAACGTGAGGTCACTGGCCTCGATAGCCACGTCGGTTCCGGTCCCCATAGCCAGACCAAGGTCGGCCTGCGCAAGCGCGGCTGCATCATTCACCCCGTCGCCAGCCATGGCTACGACACGCCCTTCGCCTTGCAAGCGCTTGACCACCTCGACCTTGTCGGCTGGCAGGACGTCGGCGAAAACGTCGTGAGGGTCGATGCCGACTGCGGCGGCAACGGCCAACGCGGCGGCGCGGTTATCACCGGTGAGCAGCACCGGGCGCAGTCCCTGCGTGCGCAGATCGGCAATGGCCGCGGCGCTGTTCGGCTTGACGGTGTCGGCAACCACGAACACGGCGCGAACCTCGCCGTCCCAGCCAGCAATGATGGCTGTCTGTCCTAGTCCTTCGGCGGCCACGCGTGCTTCGTCCAAGGCGGCAGGAATCGACAGCGACCAGTCGGTCAGCAGCGCGGCCCGGCCGGCAACCACGGCATGACTGTCGACCACGCCCTGCACCCCGAGTCCGGCCTGGTTGGCAAAGTCCGAAACGGAGGGTAGAGGGCCGAGACGATTCTCGGCGGCGCGGGCGACGGCGCGGGCGATGGGATGTTCGGAAGCCGATTCAAGTGCGCCGACGAGTCGCAGAGCTTCTTCCTCTGTGCAGCCAGCTGTGGAGACGCTGACGAGGCTCATTGCGCCAGAGGTGACGGTGCCGGTCTTGTCGAGCACGATGGTGTCGACCCGTCGAGTTGATTCCAACACTTCGGGTCCGCGTATCAGTAGGCCGAGTTGGGCGCCGCGTCCCGTGCCGACCAACAGAGCTGTCGGTGTCGCCAAACCGAGCGCGCAGGGGCAGGCGATGATCAATACGGCCACGGCGGCGCTGAACGCCTTGGTGCCACCGGACCCACGCAACAACCAGAACGCAAGCGTGGCCAGCGCAAGGCCGATAACGACAGGAACGAACACACCCGACACTCGATCAGCGAGCCGCTGGACGGGCGCTTTGCCCGACTGCGCCTGGGTGACCAGTCGGGCGATCTGCGCTAAAGCGGTGTCGTTACCCACTCGTGTAGCTCGCACGACGATGCGGCCGCCAGCGTTCACGGTTGCGCCGGCAACGACCGAGCCGGGGCCGACTTCCACCGGCACACTCTCGCCCGTCAGAAGCGAGGCATCGATGGCTGACGTGCCCGATTCGACCACGCCGTCGGTGGCGATCTTCTCGCCAGGCCGAACTACGAATAGGTGGCCGACGACCAACTGCTCGATGGGGATGCGCTGTTCGGTTCCATCGGTCGCGCGGATGGTGACCTCCTTCGCCCCGAGCTTCAGCAACGCTCGCAACGCGGCACCGGCCTGTCGTTTGGATTGAGCCTCGAAGTAGCGGCCAGCCAGGATGAAAACCGGCACCGTGGAGGCGACCTCAAGGTATATGTGGTCCTGGCCCGATGCGCTCCAGCTCATTGCCATGTGCATACCCGCCATACCGGCGTCGCCGAAGAACAGGGCGTACAACGACCAGCCGTATGCTGCAATGGTTCCGACCGAGATGAGCGTGTCCATCGTGGTCGCGCCGTGGCGCAGATTCATGGCGGCCGCGCGATGGAATGGCCAGGCGCCCCACACCGCAACGGGGGAAGCAAGGGTGAGGGCCAGCCACTGCCAGTTGTCGAACTGAAGAGCTGAGATCATCGACATCGCTACGACCGGAAGGGCGAGAGCCGCTGAGATCACAAGCCGCTGCCGCAATGAAGCTGCAGGATCTTCGGGTTGGGCCTCAACCGCACTGGCGACAGGTGCAGGAAGGGCTGCGTCGTAGCCGATGGACTGGACGGTGGCGATAAGCTCGTTGGGCGCCACCACCTGCGGGTCGTAAGAAACGCTGGCTTGCTCGGTGGCGTAGTTGACGGTGGCGTGCACACCATCGAGCTTGTTCAGCTTCCTTTTCGATGCGGTTGGCACACGATGCGCAGGTCATGCCCGACACGGACAGATCGACATGCGCGGTCGAGGTATCGGTCATGATGCCGGCTCGAAGCCCGCTTCCTCGATGGCAGCGCGCAGTGCGTCATCCTGCAGGTTGGTACCGGAGACGACCACGAGTTTGGTTGTAAGATCAACGGACACTTCGGTTACACCAGCAACGGCCGTGAGTTCGGCGGTGACCGCGTTAATGCAATGACCACAGGTCATGCCAGGGACGGAGTAGGTAAGAATTGACATGGTTTCCTCAATGATTTCTTTGCCTACCTTACCGGGCCACCGGCTAAATCGTGCTGGTGCTTGCCAGCCCGTAAGCCTGCAGCAGTGCGAACGAAATACCCACTGAAAATTGGCTTTGGTCCCTGTTCAGCCGGGCACGCGGTAGCTACGGTCAGAGAGGCCAGTCGGTCGATTCCGACGGGCGGAAAGGGAGGTGGCTTTGTGACGATCAAAGCGTCGCTCGAGCGTCTGTCGACCTGGAGCGAAGAACCGTGTGTAAGCGTGTACCTGCCGGTCGTGAGGGGGGAGGCCGCCAACACGGTGGCAACGTCGTTACACACTGCCGCACGTGAGGCCGAGCGGTCGCTCATTCGCCAGTTCCACCTGAATGAACGTGACGCGGCCGCGGTCGTGGCACCGTTACGTGATCTGGCCGACGGCCGCGTCGAAATTGGTGCGGTGCCGAGCCATGCGCTGTTTTGCCGAGGTGGTGAGGTGGAGCACTGTGCGGTGCCACGGCACTTCGATGGACCGTTCGTCAGCGTGATGCGCCAGCCGAATGTGTTGCCAATGGTTGCCGGTGCCCAACGCGATATCGACCATGTCGTGCTCGGCCTGAATCGAAAACACACGCGTGCGCTGCGGGGTGGAGCGTTCGCCCATGACGTTCTTGATGTGCACATGCCCACCGACAGCGATCTGGCCGTCAGCCATCAACGCGGACTCGCTCATCACGGTGGGCGAAAGGGAGCGGGCCCTGTTATGGGCGGTTCGGGCAGCAATGAGCACCTGGATGACGCTCTGCTCGCCGCGTTCATGCGTGAGATTGATCGAGGTCTTTTCCAGAAGCTTGATTCACGCGATCTCCCTGTCGTGGTCGTTGGGGTGGAGTACGAAGTGTCGGCCTTCAAAGCCGCATCCACGCAGCGGAATCTGCTTCTTCACGCCTGCGGTAGCACCGAGCGCATGTCCGACGTGGAACTACACGCTGCCGGTCAGCACCGCATGTGGCAGTACGCCGATCACGGAGTGCAGATCGCGCTCGACCGCTTGCGGGATCTGGGAGGAACACCGCGTGTTCAGACCGGTCCGAAGGTGATCCAGACCGATGCCAAAAAGGGTCGCATCGATACCCTCTACGTTCCGGAGCGATTGGTGACCGCCACCGACGATGACGAATCGGCGGCTGCGGCCGAGGCCACGCTCGCCACGCTGCAGCATCGCGGGATCGTGTGGATAGCGCCCGACCAAGACGTAGCCTGCACTACTGCTCTGCTGCGGTTCTGACCAGCTCCCCCGCACAGCGACAAGGAGGTTCGGGTCGAGTGGGGGGTCTCGACCCGAACCTATGCCCTGTCACTCCCGCTCAGCCGCCGGTGGGGAGGCGGCCGGCTTGCTATTGGTGGCAGAGTTCTTGTCGGCGATCATTCAACACGTACCGTGGTCAACTCACTAGGGACCTTGGTCACAAACTTCGCGAACGGCGGGTTTCGTTACGGCCCACTGATGCGACCATCGACAACCGGACCGACGGGCGAGTTGGCGGTGACGTAGTCGATCGCCACTTGAAGAAGGTCGTCACCGGGCTGGAGGACGTTGGTGCCCTGAGCGAACATGGTGTAACCATCACCACCGGTGAACATGAAGTCGTTGGTCACGAACCGCACCGTGTCGGCCGGCCCCACGGGCGTGAGCGTACCGCCGACACCGTTGGGTGCTTTCCACATCCCGGTCACGACCGGTGTGGTGCCGCTACAGGTGTAGGTCACCTTCAGACCAGAGATCTGGGGGAAGCGGCCGGTGGCGATTGCGGGGTTGCACTTTGGGCTGAAACCGTTCAGAAACGCCTGCTCAAGTTGGGCCCCGGTGAGGGTCTCGACCACGGTGCGGTTGGCGAACGGCAGCACCGAAAACATCTCGCCCCACGTGATCTCGCAAGGTTGTTCACCAGCGCTAGGAGGTGCACAGTTCAGATCTGCCCGTAGCCCCCCGGAATTGGTATAGGCCGCGTCAACGCCCGGGTACTTCAGCCGCATGGCGTCGGCCACCATGTTGCCCATGGCGGACTCGAAGAGTCGGTTGGGGGCTCGCTTGATGTCGAATTGCTGCGTGCCGATCACCTGGTTGCGCAACACCGCAGTTTGGGCATTTGCATCGTCGACAATGGCTTTCACATCGGCTCTACTGGCTACCCCGAGGTTCTTTGCCACGCGCGTTGCGGCGCCGGTCCAGACAACATCACCGCCCCGCACCATCATTTGGGCGACGGAATAGCTCGCGCCGGCATTGAGGCCTTCGGCCACGGCGATGTGGCCGACCATGGTGTTGGCGATGCGGTGGGTGTGTCCGGCGAGCACGAGATCGACCGTCGTGTCCTGAAGTTGGTTGACGATGTCGATGACCGGGCCGGCCCACGGAACCGGTGGGTTGCCGTCGGTTGCGTTGCTGCCGAGCGCTGCTCCCTCATGGATCACCACCACCTGCACGCGTACGCCCAGGCTACGAAGGCGTTGGGATTCGCCCTTGATCCGCTCGGCTTCATCCAGAAACTTGAGGCCAGCTGTGGCACCCGCACCCACAAGTTCCGGCGTCGTCTTGACCGTGGAGCCAATCACACCTACCTTCACGCCGTTTACCGTGAACACCTCGGAGCCTTTGATCCAGCTGGGAGCGTTGAGGGTTGTGGCGTCGACGATGTTGGTCGACAGGAAGGGGAAGTTCGCCTGGGCCTGGTGGGCTTGCAGCCGCGCTATCCCGTAGTCGAACTCGTGGTTGCCGTACGCAGTTGCGTCGAGGCCCCATGCGTTCTCGACATCGATGGTCGGCTTGTCTTCCAAGAGGCCCGAGTTCGCGGGTGATGCGCCGACGTTGTCGCCGGACGCCAGCAGCAGAGCCGGTCCTGGCAGTGCGGCCGCCTCCTCATCGAACATCGTTGCCAGCTGCGACGCGCCACCGACTGGCACGTTGAGCGTGTCGATGGTGATGGTCGACTGGTCGAGTTGTCCGTGGAAGTCGGTAAGGCCGATAATCGAAATTGGCTTGTAGCGCTGACCACCGCGAAGCACATCGAGCAGCACGCGGCCTTGGCTTTGCTGCGGCACGGGGATGTTGAGCAGGAAAGCAATGGTTGGGGCAAGGTCGATGGTGCGGACACCGGCCACGGCGCCCTTGGCAATCTGGCCACCGCCGGCCATGAACGTTGCCCGCATGTTGGTGTTCGAGGCAAAATCCTGCACGTCGGGGACGTAGCCATGCTGACCGAAGAACTCGGACTTGGCCACGAGAGTGCCCGGGGTCGCGGCGTCGAACTGATAGGGCGGATACGCGAACGCAACGACATCACCCGTGCGGGTTGGGTGCGCCATGTCAGCCGTGCTGTTTGGGCCATTCGGGATGTAGCGGGCTTCGGCCTTTGTGAACACGCGATCTATTACCTTCCATCCTTCGGCCGTACTGTCGTGGGTCCAGTCATTCGGATCGGCAACGGCCAGGAACGCGGCCTTGATGGCGGCCACCATGCTCGCCTCGTCCGCTGCCGCTACCTGCTGCAGACCGCCGCCCGCAGGGTTGCGTCCGGCGAGGTTCAGGTAAATCTGCACGGTGCCGCCAGCCCAGCATGCCTTTGCTTTCCCGATGGTTTCGCCAGTGGCCGGTCGACAGTTTGATGTCTGTGGCTTGGATAACAGACCCAGATCGACCAGCACCTTGCTGGCATCAACGGCGAGGAACTGCGGCGCAAATCCGTGGTCCGAACCAACGAACGTTGTCGGCTCCCCGCCCAAAAGGGACTGGGAGCGCCGCATGGTCGCATCGGACCTCTCGTAGGCTTGCCGTAGGAACGCTTGACGGGCGGCGAGCCGACCGTCGGGGACACCGTCGAGTTCCACGTCGTCATACGCCGGATTGGCGGCACCATTCGGAAGTTTCGCCGTCACGAGTCCGAGGAACTGATGTTGAAACTCGTCGGTCACCGGATAGCCGACGAGCGCCAGATCCGGCCGGTAGGTCTTCAAGATGTAGTCGATGATCGGGTGGTGGGCCTTCTCCCAGTACAGGCCTTGCTCCACATAGGTTTCCTCAGACACGATCCCCGATTCCAGGACGGCGAAATCGGCCGCGGTAGCCGTTGGGAAACGCTCGGCGAAGAAGTCTTCAAATGTTCCGGCAAATCCAGGCTCACCGGCCCAGGCGGGCCAGGAGGCGACACCGCGACTGACGGAAGTGTGAAAGAGCCGCACCTTTGATGCGTCCCCATTCAACTCCTCGACCTTGACGAGCATCCCGGCCTTCCTGCCATCACGAGGGCCACCGACAATGGCCACTTTCACGTCGGCCCATTCGCCCTTGCGTAGGTCGGCAACCTTTGCTGCTGCGTCCTTGCCGAGTGAGAGTAGGACGCGGTCAAAGTTCACGGCGTTGTCGTTGGTGGAGTCGTAGACGTATGCGTCGAGCCCGTACTTGTCGGTGCCGGCGTCGAGCACACGCATGCGCATCTCCAATGCCGGGCTATACGACGTCGGCACGTCCGTCCACCCGGTCGCGGCTGATGGTGCTGCTGGCGCAAACGGCGCCTGGCCCGCGAACCCGGCCGGATGGTCGAACTGGAGACCGAATGCCGTCACGAATGCGGCTCGGTCGCTTGGAGCGATGAAGTTCGTTGTCACGCCGCGACCCGAATCGAATACCCGAAAGTCGACGGTCGGCCCGTTGATCGCGCCGCCACTACCACCGGCCCACTCGATCTGCGCCACCTTCTTGCCGCCCCGCTCAGCTGCCTGGGCGATGGTTTCGGCCTGGAGCACGCCTTTATCGAACGCAGACGTGCGGGCCGTGAACGCCTGTGAGTTGTTGTGGAAGGTGTTGTTGGTCGATCCGGTCACACCCGGCCAGGCGCCGGTAGCGAGGCTGTACCAGCCAGCCCCCGTGTTGGGCGGAGACTGCGTGAGCATGCCACCGTCGGTAGCCCTGGCTCCGCGCTTCAGGAGCTTGCTGAATCCCGGGAGAAGACCACCCTGTGCATAGCTCTGCACGGCATCCTGCCGCAGGCCATCGGACACGAAGTAGAGGACCGGTTTCGCCCGCTCACCGTCGTCGGCCCGATCCGTGCCGTCGCTTGCATGCGAACTCGTTGCGGTTGCAACCGTCGCCGTCATGAGAGTGACAGCTAAAAACACGCTTCGAAATCCGAGCCTTCGCAAACCAGGCCGCCGTGGCTCCACCAATGCCTTCATGGTTCTGACCTCCTCGTAGGGCGCGCGAGACGCCAAAATCGGTTTTCTCCACAATGACGCCAAACGACCTCATCCGGAAGGGACCTTGGTCCCACTTTGGTGCCGGAACGCGCCGCAGCGTTCGGCTTTCGCCCTGCGCGTCATGTATGTGCCGCAGATGTGACACCACGTATCTCAAGGCGGCGACGACGAAGCCTTTCGCGATCTGGCCTTTCGGTTCGAGGTTTCGGAGGCGGTTCGATTGGCCTTTTCTATTGCAGCAACGAGCTCGGCCTTCGTCATTGTCGAGCGTCCCGTAACGTTGAGCCGGCGTGCCACTTCCAAGAGATGCGCCTTCGTCGCGTACGCGTTTACCCCGCCTGCCGTTTTGTCAGTGCTGCGAAGCGCGCTCGCACCGCGCTTCGCGTCCTGATCGTCGCTCGGACCTTTCTCATCTTTCGGTTCCCAATGATCGCCAACCTTTTCAAACGAATGCTTTAGTGATCCGAACGCGATTCGGTGGGCCGCTTCGCCATCGCCATGGGTTTCCTCGGCTGCTTCCAAAGTGTGCACGTATGTCGCTTGCGCCTTGCTCGGAGAGCGCTTCAACGTGGCTGGCAGCCGGTCCTTTTCTTGTTTGCTAAGTACCATGTTCCCTCCTCAGAGTTCATCGGTCCCGCGGTAGTTCCCAGACTCCCAACTACCCATCCAATTCGCCCGGTAAACCGAATGCTCAGGCCAGCTGGAGGACGGCGGGCGAGCCTCTCTCGGCACGATCGTCGGCGGATTCTGTGTGTCCTCGGAGTTTACGAACGTGCGATTGGGGGTAACGAAGCAGGAGGCGAGGACGAGCGAAGGAGGAAAACGTGGACGCGCTATTCGGATCGGGCGCCTACACGGGGTACCCCGTGATGTTGCTCTTCTATGAAACCGACGATGGCGTGCTCGTGCTCGATCTCATCACGCTCGAAACCGCTGGCCTGTATGGTGCGCAAATTCCTCGAGGAGAACCCTTTACCTTGGCGATCCAAGTCGGGCTGGAGGAAGAAATTCTCGATGAACTGCTTTGCGGTTGGGTCACCAACGATGAGGTGTTGCACCTTTCGTTCGAACCTACCGAGGACGGCGGGCGACTCGTACTCGAGAGCACGTCAGTCATGGTCGTGCTCCGCACACAACCCACCCTTCACGACAGCGAGTGAGTCGAAGCGTTCGCCGTTTCAGATTGTTCACAGTGGGGTATTGCTCGGTTATGAACGACGAAAATACTCCGACCCAGAACCCCGGACCAGTCGATCCCGACGTGGTGCAAAAGGCGAAGCAAGCCCAGCAGCCACCTTCGGATCGACCAGAGGACCCATCCGAGATTGATCCGGACTCTCCTGCTCGTGCTGTTCTGTTTCCGGACGAAGATGCTCCGGAGCCGAACGAGCCCGGGTGAAAACGCGGGCCACTGAACCCGTACCGTGACGACAGGAGAAGGTCTTCGTTTCTCGAACGACCAAGCTGAAGGTATAGCGCGTCACGGCGCCAAGAGGTTCCGCTACAGCAAAAGCAACGGCAAGATCACCCACGACGACTTAGGAAGGATACGGGCACTGGCCATTCCACCCGCATGGACAGATGTCTGGATCTGCTGCGACCCGAGAGGCCACCTCCAAGCAACAGGACGTGATGCGAGAGGGCGAAAACAGGCGAAGTACCACACGGACTACCGCAAGGAACGCGACAACCTCAAGTTCAATAGCCTCGCTGCTTTCGGATCGGCCCTGCCGAAGCTGCGAAGATCGATCGACCACGACCTCTCGGGTCGATTGCCGAGCGAAGAGCGACAGACTGCGCTCGTCGTGCAACTTCTGGACCGCACCGCCATACGCATTGGCAATGACCAATACCGGCGGACGAACGGGTCGTTCGGCTTGTCGACGCTACGCGACCATCATGCCAATGTTTCGGGCGCGTCGGTCGTGTTCACCTTTCCCGGAAAGAGCGGTCAGCGCCATCGGGTAGAACTTAACGATCGTCGGCTCGCTCGTCTTGTTGGCCAGTGCCAAGACCTTCCCGGACAAGTGTTGTTCTCGTACGTCGATGACGACGATTGCTCTCGTCCCATCACGTCCGAAATGGTCAATGACTACATTCGGCGGGCAACGAGCAACAATTTCACTGCGAAGACGTTCCGCACATGGATTGGTACCACGGAGGCTGCGACGGCGCTGGTAGAAAGCGTCGGGGAACCTACGAAGGCAGGTTTGCTTGCCGGTATCGACCATGCGGCCCACGTCTTGGGTAACACACGCGCCGTGTGCAAGGGGAGCTACGTGCACCCCACCATTCAGGCGCTCTACCTAAACGGACGGTTGCGCGACCAGTGGATAGACGGACCGGATCGTTCGTCGAAGTGGATGCATGCCGCCGAACGTCGCACGCTTCATGTACTTGAGAATGCACCAAAGCCTCGGTCGTGACCGTTCCTCGAAAATGTTCCGTTGAGACGCATCGTATGGCGCTGAACTGGGTAATCACGAGCAATGAACGATGTAGCCGACTCCAACACTTCTCCCGGCGATAACACCACCTTGACGGAGGTGCTCGCCCTTTACTCGGCAGGGGGTTTCCCTGATGTCTTCAGCATTACCGAGGACGGGCTGGTTGAATGCGGCACATGCGAGGTGAAATCGGAAGCGGACGCGGTACCCATGCACAGTTTGCGTCGTCTTGAGGGCGCGTCCGATCCGGACGACATGCTGGCCGTCGTGGCCGTCACCTGCCCGTCGTGCGGTAGTCGGGGAACCATCACCACCATGTTTGGTCCAATGGCGTCCGCCGAGGAGGCAAAGGTGTTGTCGACCCTTCGCGATTGCCGTGACGATGATGTGGCCCCACCGCACTCGGCGCCTGACGAGACAACAGATAGACCGTTGCCCAATTGACTGTCGTCGCCTAAAAGGCCAATAATCGGCAGGCGCGCAGGTGGGCCCGCAGCTTCTTTCGCAATTGCCTACGGTGGACAACCTCGGCACCGTGGCTGACGGCTCGCTGTTGCAACCGGCGCTCTGCGCATGCAACGCGAAGTGAGCGCAGAACCGCACGGTGCCAAGACCGGTGGCGCTTCATTACGTCACGTTTGATTCGTCCGAAGAAGTTGGTAATCCGGTTGCGGCGAAGTACGAAGAAGACAAGCTGTAGGTCGCCCAGCTCGCGACGTAGCAGCCTTAACACTTCCGTAGCCATGACACCTTCGACAACGAGGCAGGGTCCTTGAGCGACCACCACTCGTTCGTCTTGTTGGGAGACTTCGGTGACGAGATCATGCGAACGGAACTGCGTTCGGCCACTCGAAAGCAGTGAACGGGTTGCGGCTGCCGCTGCCTCAACATCGAAGGCCGCTGCGTTTTCCCAGTCGACATCACCAAACCATCGGGGCATACCTGCATCGGTCGCTGAACGGTAGAACGCGTCCAGGCTTAGGACCGGCATGCCGCTCGCCGCAGCAATGGTTGTCTTACCGGTTCCGGACGCTCCGGCGATCACTATGACGCGCCGCACAGCCAGTGTCATCACAGTGTCCAGTATGCCGCTGGGTGCCTGAATACACCTCGAAGCGAAAGAGGTTTGTCGCTAGCCAACTGCCGCGTAACGAAAAAGGTTAGATCGTGCGAAGCCACGATCTGAACCGGCAGTTGGACGAGCCCGGACGACGTGGCCGGTACAGCAAACATGTCCCGGATGCCAGAGTACTCCCGACGGATCGTCGACGTAGGCAATGCGTCGCCCCCAGGGCTGCATCATCGGCGGCTTCGGCACGGGCACGCCGAACTTCGCGGGCAGATCGAGTGACACGATGCGCTC
>JAYTKG010000277.1:0-1901 GCA_043730435.1 Acidimicrobiia bacterium
TGGGAGACGTATTGCGTCGGTCGGCTCGAACGCCTCGGCATCGAGGTCAATCGGCAGCGCTGGCTGTACAACTTTCGCAATCGCCACGGTTTCACCGACCAGGCCGACAGCGCCTTCGACATGTTGTGGACCAGCGACGGCCTGACTTGGGATGAGCTGCAAGCCATTTCTGCCTCGGCCTGAGCAAAGGGCTGTATCGGGCTGGTCGTATCAGGTCGTCACGTCGCCCGCTTCAGACGTTGTATACCTCACGAGTGACATCGACGCAGAGGAGCCGACCATGGAGCGTGAACAACGATTAGCCGAACTCGAGGCCAAGATCGTACAACTCACCAACACCCGCAAACGTCACGCTTGGCGTAGCCGATGGGCCGCCGTCGGAGCCGCCATCGCCGTTTCACTCGGCGGAGGAACCGCGCTGCACTTCGCAATGGCTGCACCAGGGGACGTCGTCACCAACTCGTTCGTTCCCATCTCGCCCACCCGAATCCTCGACACCCGCCCCCTACCGCTCAACGTCGGTGGCTTCGTTGGTCCGCTTACATCGGCGCAGACCCACAACTTCCAGGTCTCCGGTGTTGCCGGCGTGCCGGCCAACGCCACCGCAGTCGTGATGAACGTCACCGTCGACGCAACGACCGGGTCCAGCTTCCTCACCGTTTTCCCGACGGGTACAATCCGGCCACTGGCCTCCAACCTCAACTGGGTGGCGGGTGATGTGATCCCGAACCTGGTCACGGTCAAGCTCGGTGCCGGCGGACAGATCAGCGTCTACAACCTCAACGGCGCCACACACGTAATCGCCGACGTGGCCGGCTACTACGTGCCGGGTAACGACAAGTTCATCTCGCTCGACGTCTTCGGCACGCCACTCGACACGGCCACCTTCGCAATTGGTGTCGGTTCCAACTCCGGTCTCGTCTTCCGCGACGGGATGAGTGATTCAGTTAGCTTCCACTTCGTGCTGCCGCCCGACTACACCCCGGGCACGGCCATCGTCGGAACATTCACCTGGCACACCGCGAGCACTTCGTGCGGTGTCGCGTTCCGTCCCAACTACGTCAGCGTCTCGCGGGCGGGTGTGGTGCACATCGAGGGCCCCGGGGTATCCGCCGGCATGACCCTGCCGGGGCCCTCGGTCAGCAACCCGACGACCAATGTGGTGCAGAGCTCGACGTTCACCCTGAACTCCCCGGTGCCGGCGACGCCGCTGCAACCCGGTGACAGCTACACGTTCGGGTTGTTCCGGGCCGGAGACGACGCCGTCGACAGCTGCGGAACTCCGGCGCTGATCGACTCGATGGTGATCCGGTACGAGTAGGACCTGACGCTCGTCGGACGGGTATCGGCCATGTGCCGGTACCCGTCCGACGTGTCGGAGTTGCCAGACTCGCATAATGACTGACACATCTGTCAGCGCAATCGATGTCAACGGGGTCTCGCTGCGCGTACACCAAGCCGGCGATCCCGCGGACCCGACAATCGTGTTGTGCCACGGCTTTCCCGAGCTCGCATACTCGTGGCGACACCAGATGGCACCGTTGGCCGAGGCGGGATTCCACGTCATCGCACCGGACCAACGCGGCTACGGACATTCGAGCGCGCCGACGGAGGTGACGGACTACGGCATCGCGCACCTCACCGATGACCTGCTGGCGTTGCTCGATCACTGCGGCAAGGACCAGGCCGTGTTCGTCGGCCACGACTGGGGCGCGTTGATCGTGTGGGATCTGGCCCGCCTGCACCCTGAACGGGTGCGTTCGGTCGTCGGTGTCAGCGTGCCGTTCGTGCAGTGGCCCGCACCGCCCACGCAGTTGATGAACATGCTGTATGGCGACCGGTTCTTCTACATGCTCTACTTCCAGAAGCCCAACCTGGCCGAGGACGAGCTCAGCGCTGAC
>JAYTKG010000278.1:0-8078 GCA_043730435.1 Acidimicrobiia bacterium
AGCTGCGATTGCCCTAGCCAACCACTACGCCACCGAAGAGCTCCAGCGGGCCGCCATGCACGACCCGCTCACCGGGCTGGGAAACCGTCGGGCACTCGATCAGGATCTACGCACCCGCCTTGATAACGGGGACGACGTTCTGCTGGTATACCTCGACCTCGATGGCTTCAAGGCCGTGAATGATCGTCTCGGTCACGCTGCCGGTGATGAAGTGCTGAAAGTCGTAGCCGCTCGACTGACGTCGTCACTGCGGACGAGCGACCTCGCCGCGCGACTCGGCGGGGACGAGTTCGTACTGGTACTCGGCCCGTCCGCTCTACCCGCTGCGGTTATCAACGACCGCCTCGCGATGGTGATGAGCGCCCCGATCCTTGTGCACGGCGAGGCCGTGCAGATCTCGTTCAGCGTCGGGTTCGGCTCCGGGCTCACCGATGCCGAAGCGTTGCTCAGTCTGGCCGATAGAGCAATGTTGGCTTCAAAGCACCGTCGCTGACCGCCTGCGAGACAGGTTCGCTCCCGAGGAGGTCAGGCGCGTAGGACCAGAAGGAACTGCCCGCCGCCGGTCTCGATCTCGGTCGTCACCGGCCACTCGGGGCGCAGGCGCGACAACCGGTCAACCAGCCAGCCTGCGGCTTCTTCGGCGTCGGCGAGGCTGGGGCAGCGTGCCATGATCTCCTTGCCGCCCTTGCGCTCGAGCCGGTCAACACTGACAAGGATCGGTGCAGGGTCGCTGAGGAAGAGATGGTCGCTCCAATGAACGATCGGCGTTACCGCACCCTTCTTGGTATTGCACGCCCGATGAGCCAGACGCTCTTCGGTGACGCCCGTCTTTTTACTTTTTGCCCTCGTGAGAACGCTGTCGATACTTGGTCCGCGCGGGTCGTTGACGATGGTGCGATCAACCGGTTCATCACACAACCAGCAGCGCCATCCGTGTTGCTCGCCAACCTGTTCAAGCTTGCCCATGCGTCACCGTATCGTGAGGACGTCGGGCCGGCTTGGCAGCCAGCATTTCGAGGTCGGCGCGACGAAGGAGATCGTTGAGAGCAACGTCGTTCGGGGACAGCGACGCGACGCCGACGGTGGCGTGCAGGGTGAAGGACGCAGCCGTTGTTTGGATTGGTGCCTGGGCGACCGCTTCGCACATCGAGGTTGCGAGGACGCGAGCTGCGGCGTGGTCGGTGGTGGGCATAACGATGGCGAACTCGTCGCCGCCGAGTCTGCCGAGGAGGTCGGTGGAGCGGGTGTGTAGACCGAACCGTCGCGCTACTTCCTGTAGGGCCTGGTCGCCTGCTTCGTGACCGTACTGGTCGTTCAGTTCCTTGAAATTGTCCAGGTCGAACATGGCGACGGCAAGGGGACGGTCCACTGGACTGGCCCGCTTGAGGGTGCGGCTCGCTTCTTCCACGAGATGGGCTCGGTTCAGGACACCCGTCAACTGGTCGATGGTGGCCCGGCGATGCAGCCGACGCATCGGACCGGCCAGGCCGAACATCAACGGAATAGCGAAGAGCAGGGAAGCGAGGCCGGTTCCGAAGGTGGCCAGGCGACTTCGGCGGGCGTGCTGATGCAGAATGCCAGTGATGTTGTCTCGGTTAACGTGGACGACGACTCGCCAGTCCAGTCCGTCGAGTTTCAATGGCGTCGTTGTGGCCAGTTGTTGTACACCGCCAGCCTGTACGGGGGATACCGTTCCCGACGGGGAGTCTGCGGCCAACGCCAGCAGCGGGAAGCCGAGTTCATCCAGCTTTCGAAGACGAAGTTTTCCGTCGTCGCCGGGCACGGTTATGGGTCCCTTGAGTTCGGGTAGCGCAATTGCTCGGTTGGCGCTGTCGGTGACAAACGACGTACCCCCACCCGGGACCGGAACCGTCGCAACGAACGATGCGAGCCGGGAGAGTTCGATATCGACGCCGAGGACGCCAACCGAGTCGCTGTTGGTATCGGAAACGACCTGCGCATTGGTTATACCGGGATTACCGCTGCTGAAGAACACGTACGGCGCCGTCCACCTGCTGGTGGTTGCGCCGGGGCTTTCCGCCAGCTGGTACCAGGGTCGGGTTCGCGGGTCGTAGGCGTCGTTGCGGTCCTCCGTTGAAGCTATCTCCACAAACCCGGCGCTGCGATCAACAAGCATCACTCGACGCCCACCGGTCGTAGTGATGGTCTTGGTCTGGTAGCCGTCTCCGTTTCGATGCACAAAGACGAAGCTTCCGTCGCCCCGTCCGAGCTCAACTCCGGACACGTCCGGATTACTCGCCATCAGCCCGAGCATCAATCGCTCGATGGCGGTGTCATCCCGAAAACCGACGTTGCCAACCGCCAAAGCCTGTTTCATCGCATCGCTGATACGCACGGCCGGGTCAAGGTATTGGCTGGTCCCGGCCGCAACCGACTGGGCGGCCTGAGCGATCTGTATTTGCGCAGCGTCGGTCACGACCTGTCGGGTGTTGTGCTCACTGACAAGGCCCACCACTACAGCCGTCAGGGTTTGCGCGCCGAAGAGAGCGAGAAGAAAGCCGTTTCGAAGTGACAAACGCATTTCGCTGCTCCCTCGGGCCGCACCTGGTAACGAGACTGGCGATGGCGCCTCAGGGGAGGACGCCTTTCCTGCCAAAGAGTTTCACAAAGGTTACTTGACGGATACTCGTAAGACTGATTCGCAGTCGGCCTTCCGTCAAGATGAAAGAGGTTGCCTTTAAAAAGCTCGCGAAACTCCGATCTCTCTCATAGTCCGCAAACCCGTGGGCCATGGATCTGCTGGAGAACGCTGTGAAGACAAATCGACTGTTGGCCGTGGTGGGAGCCGGACTCATCGTCGCTGGTGCCGGGTCCGCAGTGGCAGGCGGACCACAAGCGAATGGAGCGCAGGATCGTCGTCTGAGCGAGCAAGCTGCGGTGGAGAGCAAGATTCTCTCCGATCACTTCGAAAAGGCCCGACTCGAAGTTCTGCAAGCAGCTAAGAACCCTGCGTTTGCGGCGTTCTATACTCTACCTGGGACCCGTGATCAAAAGCTGGCTGCGGGCGGTCCGGTCGTTGAGGAGATCCGGGGGCAGCTCAAGACTCTGGAAGGGCTGTTCCCTGCTGGCATCGTCACCGAGGTGTGTTTCATTCATGGCGCGGGCGAAGAGAACGCTCGTATCGTTGGTGACCACGTTGCTGAGGCCTCGGAGTTGTCGGCTGATGAAACGGTCAGCCCGTTCTTCGCTAGGACGCTCACCACCAATGTGGGTGAGGTCTATCAGGCGCAACCGTACATTTCACCAGACACGAAGGAATGGGTTGTCTCGAACTCGACCGTCATGCCGATTGGTGACCGCAATGCGTTGCTCCACTTCGAAGTGTCATTGGAGAGTTTCCGCAAGCTCATGACTGCGCCGGGTCTGCAGGATGCCATTGTGATCGAGCGGTCCACCGGCGATGTGATTCTCGACTTCGACCACGAAATTAAGGGTGCAGGTGCGCTGGTATCACCAGATGAGGCGAGCTACGCCGGGCTGCGACGAACAGACGAAGTAGGTGCTCCCGTCACGTTGAACGGCGAGCGATTGGCTTTCAATCGCGTCAAGGCCAGCCCGACGAATTCCAATGACTGGATCCTGGTCACGAAGGACAACGCCCCTTCCCGTACAGTGCCGCTGGTTGCGTCGCTGGGCGCCGGTGCTGCCGGCCTGATCGCACTCGTCCTGTCGATGATTCTTGGTCGCAAGAAAGACTCGGCGCTACCGACGCCCGAGCGTGAGAAGGTCACCGTCGGGTAGACCGAAAGATTTCAGCCTGAGAATTGAAACGGCCCGACCTCTTTCAGGAGGTCGGGCCGCTTTCATGGACGGGACTGACGCTTAGGCGCCACCCTCGTTCAGGGTGACGGTGATCGGCTTGAACCCGGCACCTTCCACATCAACCTTGTCCTTCTTCAGCTCCGCGAGCGCAGCCTCCATGTAGGTCATGTTCGACGTTTTCTCTGAAGGAGCCTTGGTGAGAATGGTCTTGCCATCGATGCCCTTGGTCTGCTGGGCAATGTCGAGGGTCTGCTTCCACAACGCCGGATCGATGATGCCTGCTCCCTTGGGGGAGGGCCAGATCAACTTGTTGACTTCGTTCATTTGCCACAGCTGATGGCTCTTTCCCAGCTTGGAACCCTTGGCCACCACAATGTCGGCGCACTTCTGCGCGTTGTCCCGGCAGAAAGCCCATCCCTTCACTGACGCCTTCAGGAACTTGGTGGCCGTCGACTGGTAGGCCTTGTCGGCAGCCAGCTTCTTGCCGTCGGCCCACACGGCGTCCTGAAGCATGGCTGCACCTTCGGCGTTGTAGTCAACGACATTGAAGTCATCTGCGGTGTAGAGCTTCCCGGTTTTGGGGTTCTTTGCCTCCAGTACCTGTGCGTACTCGTTGTACGTCATTGCTTCCGCGGCGTCGATTTCGCCGGCCAGCAGTGCCTTCATGTCAAACTGCTGCGCGACGTTCTCGCCAGCTTTCACACCGGCCTTGGAAAGAGCAGCCTGCACTTCGAACTCGTTGCCGAAGCCCCAGTTGCCGATCTTCTTCCCGGCAAAGTCGGCCGCCTTGGTGATGTTCTTTTCTTTGAACGACACCTGGCGAGTGCCCGAGCGCTGGAAGATCTGACCAATGTTCACGATGTCGGCACCGGCCTCTGCCGTTGCCAGCGCCTTGGGCACCCACGACAACGCGAAGTCGACCTGGCCGTCGGCCAACACCTTTTGCGGCACGGTGTCTACCGCTGCTTCGATGATGTTCACGTCGAGGCCCTCGGCCTTGTAGTAGCCCTGATCGACGGCGGCGTAGTAGCCAGCGAACTGCGCTTGGGCTAGCCACTGCAGCTGCAGTTTCACGGGGGTCATCTTGCCGTCGGCGGCTGTGGTGGTCGACTTGGATGAGCCGCAACCAGCAGCCACGATGGCCAGCACGCTCGCTGCTGCGAGGGCTTTCTTGGTGTGTTTCATTGTCTCTCCCTTGGGTTGGTTTCTGATGTGGGTCAGGTACGCGAGCGGTTGCGGGCCCAGGGCATGGCAACGTATTCGAGCACGGTGGATACGAGATAAAACGCGATGCCCACCAGACAGGCCGCCAGTACGTAAGCCCAACCTGCGGTGTCCTTTGAGGTGGAAATAGCACTGGTGATGCGGCTTCCGAGCCCGCCTTGACTGCCACCGAAGTACTCGGCCACCACGGCCGTGATGACCGCAAGCGGCGCCGCCTGCTTGAGCGCGACGAACAGGAACGCAAGAGCATTAGGTAGCCGGACCTTGCGGATGATGGCGCTATCTGAAGCGCCGTAGCTGCGCATGAGTTCGAGCTGCGTGGCGTTGGCCTGGGTGAGGCCCTTCATGACGTTGATCAACACGATGAACATGACCACAACGGTGACCATGAGGCGTCGGGGAACCGACGAGGTGATGGCAAACAGATTGTTGAAGATGGCGACAAGCACAATGATGGGCATAGCGGCAACCGCGAGAGCGGCAGGGGTGACCAGTTCGGTCAGGAACCGAAAGCGACTGGCTGCGAAGGCCAGCATGAGCCCGAGCACGGCGCCGAGCACAAGGCCAACGAGCGCATTCAGACCGGTGGAACTGCTGGCGTCCCAAAGCGAGCTCAGGTCACCGTGGAATTGTCCCCAAATGTCGCTCGGCTTGGGGAGCAGATACGGCTTGATGTGAAAGCCGCGCACCAGCATCTCCCAGACGAGCAGGAACAACGCGCCAAATGCCAACGGGGGACCGATGAACCGAACTCGGTTCATCGGTCATCCAACCGTGTGGGCATGGGCTCGATGTGCTCGTACCCGCGGAGCGCTTCTCGGACCTCGGTGACCTTCTTGAAGAACTCGGCGTCCTCGCGAGTGTCTTCGTTGCGTGGGCCCAGATCGACGGTGACGACCTTGGCTACCTTGCCCGGTCGAGGTGACATGACCACCACGTGGTTGGAGAGATACACCGCCTCCGGAATGGAGTGGGTGACGAACAATACGGTGGTGCCAGTGGCGGCACAAATTTGGATGAGTTCAGATTGCATGTGCTCACGAGTCATCTCATCGAGCGCACCAAATGGCTCATCCATCAACAACAGCTTCGGTTCGAATGACAGGGCGCGAGCGATGGCGACGCGTTGCTGCATGCCACCGGAAAGTTCCCATGGGCGATGGTCGGCAAACTCGCGTAGTTTCACGAGATCGAGCATCTCTAGGGCTTTCGCACGGCGAGCAGCTTTGTCGAACCCCTTTAGTTCGAGTGGGAGTTCTATGTTGCGACTGACGGTGCGCCACTCAAAGAGGCCGGCCTGTTGGAAGGCCATGCCGTAGTCGCCATCGAGTCGAGCTTGGGCGGCACTCTTGCCGTTCACGCTGACCTCGCCTGAGGTGGGTTCGGTCAGGTTGCCAATGAGGCGAAGCAGCGTGGACTTGCCGCAGCCGGATGGGCCAATGAGGGATACGAACTGACCGGGGGCAACGGTGAGGTTGATGTCGTCTAATGCAGTGACCGCATTGGGTTGACCGGTGTTGAACACTTTTGACACACCGGTGATGACAACTGAGGCGCTCACGCAGCCAGCTCCTTCGGTCGATTACGGGACACAGCCATGTCGATGAGCGCGATCAGTCCGGCCATGGTGAGACCGAGCGCAGCCGCGCCGAATACTGCGGTGAACACCTTGGCGGGGTCACCGGTGGACTCACGCATGTATTCGATGATGAGCCGCCCGATGCCACCCTTGAGCCCGGTAGACAGCTCGGCAACGATGGCGCCAACGACGGCGGCGTTGGCGCCCAACTTGAGGGCTGGCACCAGATAGGGGAGTGCTGCCGGAAGGCGAACCTTGGTCAGCGACGATCGCCAGGACGCGGCGTAGCTGTCCATCAACTCGACCGCCTCGGCTGGCGGTGAGCTGAGACCCTTTAACGCTCCGATAGAGATGGGGAAGAAGGCAAGGAACGCACCAATCACGGCGGCCGACATCCACTTCTGCCACGTGAAGCTACCGACGTGAAGGCGTCCACCCCAACTGACTACCAGCGGGGCGAGGGCGATAAGAGGCACTGTTTGCGAGATGATGAGCCAGGGAACGAGGGCTCGTTCAAGGAGCTTGAAACGGGCCATCAGCACGGCGAGACCCATGCCAACGGCTAGGCCAAGTACCAAACCAGCCAGAGCAATCCGCAACGTGAACCACATGCCCGAGAGCACCACGATCAGGATGGATCGGTCGCTCCCTCGCTGCTCGGAACGGCCCAGGCGACCGAGCATGTCCCACACGTGGGGCATAGACCGGTTCTCGGCCTTCGGCAACAAGCTCGCCCCAAAGACCTTGCCACCAGCCGGCGGCCCAACGGTCTTGTACAGCTCCCAGAACACAGCCAGCAGGACGAGCGACACAACGAACATGAAGGCGCGCCGCTGACCTCGGTGGGCGCTGTTGGGCAGGGCGCGAGCCACTAAGCCTTCGCCGCCACATGCTGGTGAAGGGCCGCCATGATGCCGTTGCCGTACGCGGCCAACGTCGACTCTTTCGCGTCGTGCTGCAAATAGATGTCGAACTGATCAACGCCGAGTGCCTCCAGCTCTTTGAGTCGCTCGACTTGTAGCTCGGGTGGACCAATGATGCAGAAGCGGTCGACGATTTCGTCGGGCACGAACTGAGTGTGGGTGTTGCCGGCTCGTCCGTGCTCGTTGTAGTCATATCCCTCGCGACCTTTGATGTAGTCGGTAAGTGCCTGAGGAACAGCCGCGCCGCCTTCGCCGTAGCGCGACACAATGTCGGCAACGTGGTTGCCAACCATGCCGCCAAACCAGCGGCACTGATCCCGTCCGTATTCGATGTCGTTGGTAACGTAGGCGGGGGCAGCCACGCAGATCTTCACCGACAACGGATCGCGCCCGGCATTCTTGGCCGCCTCGCGAATAGCCTTGATGCTCCACTCCACAATCGACGGGTCGGCCAGCTGAAGGATGAACCCGTCACCGACCTCGCCAGCCAGCGCGAGGGCCTTGGGGCCATAGGCGGCGACCCACACATCGAGTCGACTCTTCGTGCCCCACGGGAAGCGGAGCTGTGA